>JBNKOV010000423.1:0-5243 GCA_050294955.1 Holophagae bacterium | reverse complement strand
ACATCGTGCTCTGTCGGAACGTATGTGCATTGTCGCCTTATTCTTGCAAGGCCCACCAGAAATATCATTAGGAAATGGCTATGTCTAGATTTTTATTACTTATTATAATTCCATGTTTAACAGCGCTTTCCGTTCTGTCTCTCCACGCTGGACTCTCGGCTGAAGAGATGCGCGATCTCAGTCGTAAACAGGTCCCCGCCGCCTATGACGAGCTGGTCTCTTTTCTGGCCATCCCCAATTTCGCCAAGAACCAGGCGGGCATTCAACGCAATCTGGCCTGGCTGAAACTGGCCTTTGAGAAGCGCCAATTTCGCACCGAAAATTTGAGTACGGAAGGCAACGACCTGTTTTTTGCGGAGCGGGTAGTGAAGGGCGCCGATAAAACCGTCCTGTTCTATATGCACTTCGACGGCCAGCCCGTGGACCCGGCTAAATGGGATCAGGACGATCCCTTTAAACCGGTGTTGAAGTCTCAATCCGGCGGCGCCTGGAAAGCTCTGGCAAGTGAAGGGCTCGGGGCTGATTTCGATGATGAGTGGCGGGTGTTCGCACGGTCGTCTTCGGATGATAAGTCACCCATTATCATGTTATTGGCGGCTCTGGACGTGCTTGATGAACGGGGCGTTGCGCCCGCTTTTAATATGAAGGTTATTCTGGACAGCGAGGAAGAGATCGGTTCGCCCAACCTCTCGGTTGCGGTGGCCCGCTATGCGGATAAGCTGAAGGCGGATCGCATGGTGATCCTAGATGGACCGAGGCATCAGACCAACAAACCAACCCTCTTGTTTGGCTGTCGCGGCATAGCCACTGTGGATTTAACCGTTTACGGCCCTAAAGCGCCCCAGCACAGCGGTCATTACGGCAATTACGCGCCCAACCCTGCGTTGCGGCTCTCCCAACTTCTGGGCGGCATGAAGGATGATCACGGGCGGGTGACTATTCCTGGCTTCTACGACGGGGTGGTTCTGGATGATGAAGCTGTGAAGATGCTTGAAGGCGTGCCCGATGACGAGGACTATATCAAGCGTAAGATCGGCATTTCTCAGACAGATAGGGTAGGGAAGACCTATCAGGAATCCATCCAATATCCCAGCCTGAACATTATGGGCGTGAAATGCGCCTGGGTGGGCGACGATGCTCGAACCATTGTGCCGTCCAAGGCTATCGCGAATCTGGATATTCGGCTTGTGCCCGAAATTGAACCCGCTCGCTTGATCGAGCTGGTTCGCGATTATGTGACCGCTCAGGGCTACCATATTATTGATGGAGAGCCAACCGACGCCATGCGAGCGAAATACGATAAGCTGGCTAATTTCGACGCCTTCATTTCCTCCAACGCCTTTCGCACCGAGCCAAACTCGCCAACAGGTCTCTGGCTCACCCAGACCATGACCCGGGTTTTTGGTCAGGCGCCCATTCGCATTCGCATGAGCGGCGGCACCGTGCCCATTTCCCATTTCATCAATGGCCTTAAGATTCCCGCTGTCCTCATTCCCCTGGTCAACCCGGACAACAATCAACACAGCCCCAACGAAAACTTGAGATTGGGTAATTTTGTTGAAGGCATTCAGACTTGCTTGGGTCTGCTCACTCAGATTTAGCGGGACGGGTTGGCGGGGGCTTCAGCAGTCTCCAGATTCCCAGAATAATGAGCCCCATGCTGGCCAACATCACGGGCAGCAGGGGTTCTGCGAAAAAGAGATAGGCCAGCACGGTGGTGAAGATGGGGACCAGGCTGAAGACCACGGCGGATGTGAGCGTGGGACCCAAGTCCCGAATGCTGTAGTTATACAGGAGATAACCCAAGGCGGATGCGAAGATTCCCATATACAGGACCGAAATGACGGCGATGGGCGACATGGCTTGAACTTGGGCGATTGGCGCTTCGGAGGTCACCGGAAAGGCCAGGATGCAGATGCCAAAGGCGGTGGCGTAGAAGGTGAGGGTATAGCCCGTGTATTTGGCGCTCAGGTTCTTTACGATCACGGCGTAGACCACCCAGCTCAGCACCGAGCAGAGCATGAGCAGGTCTCCTTTGTTAAAGGCCAGTTGGGTGATTCGCCCGAGATCGCCCCGCGTGATGAGCGTTATAACGCCTATAAAAGCAAGGACAATGCCCAGGTATTGCGAGCGTCTCAATTTCTCTCGTAAAAACCAGGCTGCCGCGATGGCCGTGGCGATGGGACTGGTGGCGTTGATGATGGCGGTATTGGCGACCGCCGTGTATTTCAAGCTGGAAAAAAAGAAGTAATGGTAGCCCACGATGCCGAAAAGGCCCATGACGAAAAAGAGGGCCAGGTCTTTTCCGGCCTGACCGGGTCTGGCGAGGGCGAATCGGGCGGACAACGCCACCAGAAAGACCAGGGCCGCCAGGTAGCGCAGCATCGTGGTTGTGAGCGGTCCCAGCTCGTAGGTTGCGTATTTAGCTGCGATATAGCTCCCCGAAAACAGTAGGCTTACCGTGATCGGGGTCCACAACTGCCGGGGGCGCGTCATGTTTCCGCTTCGAATTCCAGGAGGCGGTAGTCCTGCTCAACCAACATGTCCTGCTGACAGTGCAGCGCGGTCACAACCCCATCGGCGGGCGCTTCTATTCGGTGCTCCATTTTCATAGCTTCCATGACTACCAGAACCTGGCCTTTTTCCACGGCGTCGCCCACCTTCACGGGCACTTTGATGACCTTGCCGGGCATGGGCGCGGTAAAGCCGCCGTGGTGATCGTCTTCGCCGCCTGCGGGGCCTTTGCTCTTCTCAAAGCAAAAGGTTTCTCCAGCAAGGGTTACCCAGACTTCCGTGGGCGATTCGGTTACAAAATAAGAGGTGTACTGGTCGCCGTGGCGGAATCGTCCTGAGCCGGAAGTCAAGGCGTGGTCAAGCACGATTTCGCGGCTCTCTTCGCCTTCGGAAATCTGCACTCTCAGGGGCGAGCTGTTGAGCACGTCCACCATGATGTAACGGTCGCCGTATTTCAATTTCTTTCTCATTGCGCACCCCGCCAGGAACTCAGACTCTCCCATGGATCTATGGATCGTTTGGCCGTTTGATGGGAATTTTCGACCCCGGAGGCGGCCATGGCGGTTAGGGCCAGCGCCCAATCCACCTGATCATCGGGTTCCTTGAATTCTTTAAAATGCCTGCTCAGGTAGTCCGTTGTGGTTTCGCCTTTTAGAAAATGGGGTTCCCCAATGATGTCCTTGAGAAAGGCGATATTGGTCTTCACGCCATGAACGCAGTATTCCTCCAGGGCGTTGCTCATCTTCTGACAGGCCTCTTCCCGGGTGGCGCCCCATGTGATCAGCTTGGCCAACATGGGATCGTAGAAAATGGAGACCTTGTCACCCTGGCGAATGCCGCTGTCTATGCGCAGGCCCAGGCCTTCCGGTTCGATGTAGCGGATGATCTTACCGGTTTGCGGGAAGAAGTTCTTCTGAGGATCTTCGGCGTAAACCCGCACCTCGATGCTGTGTCCTCGGGGGATGATCTCTTCCTGCTTCAGGGGCAGGGGCCTGCCCAAGGCCACCAGGATCTGCCAGCGGACCAGGTCCAGGCCGGTCAACATTTCGGTGATGGGATGCTCCACCTGAAGCCGGGTGTTCATTTCCAGGAAGTAGAAAGACCCGTCTTCATCCAGCATGAACTCTACGGTTCCTGCGTTGCTGTATTTTGAGCTTTTTGCCGCCGCCACAGCGGCCGCCGCCATTTTGGCTCGCAGCGCCTCGTCCAGGGCTGTGGACGGGGTTTCCTCCAGGATCTTCTGGTGACGGCGCTGAATGGAGCATTCTCGCTCGAAGAGATGCACCACGTTGCCGTGATTGTCGCCAAAGACCTGAAATTCTATGTGCCTGGGCCGGGTGAGGTATTTCTCCAGCAACACGGTGTCGTCGCCAAAGGCCGATTTGGCTTCTCGCCGGGCGGTTTCCAACTCGTCGAGAAATTGACCCGACGATTCCACAATGCGCATGCCCTTGCCGCCGCCGCCAGCGGAGGCTTTAATGAGCACGGGGAACCCAATTTTCCTGGCTTCCTCCATCAGGTGATCGCTATCCTGGTTGTCTCCGGTGTAGCCCGGAACCGTTGGCACGCCAGCTTCTATCATGAGTCGTTTGGACTTTTGCTTGGAGCCCATGATCTCGATGACGTCGGGATCGGGTCCGATAAAAATGAGGCCCGCCTCTTTGACGGCCCTGGCGAAATCGGCATTTTCCGAGAGGAAACCGAAGCCGGGATGAATGGCGTCTGCGCCGTGTTCCCGTGCAATGTCTATGATCTTTTCGCCCCTGAGGTAACTCTCCGACACGGGGGCCGGACCTATGGGGTAACACTCATCCGCCAGCTCGGCGTGTAGGGTGTTCTCATCGGCGTCTGAAGCAATGGCCATGGTGACAATGCCCATTTCGCGACAGGTTCTAATGACGCGAACTGCAATTTCACCCCTATTGGCAATGAGGATTTTCTTCATCGGGAACTCCTGATGCGGTCTTGCCTGCCGCCGTTACTTACATTCTGAATATGCCCGCTTTGGGCTCGGGGATGGGGGCGTTGTAGGACGCCGAAAGGGCCAGGCCCAACACGTTCCGGGTGTCCCTGGGGTCTATGACGCCGTCGTCCCACAGGCGCGCGCTTGAGTAATACGCGCTGCTCTCTTTTGCATACTTTTCCAGGATGGGCTTCTTGAAGGCCGCCTGTTCTTCCTCGGTCATGGCTTCGCCGCGGCGCTCCAATTGCTCCATTTTCACCTGGCACAACACGCCTGCGGCCTGTTCACCGCCCATTACCGAAATGCCCGAACCCGTCCACATCCAGAGGAATCTGGGGTCGTAGGCCCGGCCGCACATGCCGTAGTTGCCCGCGCCGTTTGAGGCGCCAATGATGACCGTGAATTTGGGCACGTTGGCGCAGGATACGGCGTGAACCATTTTGGCGCCGTCCTTGGCGATGCCGCCCGCCTCGTATTTGCGGCCCACCATGAAACCCGTGATGTTTTGCAGGAAGACGAGCGGTATCTTGCGCTCGCAGCACAGCTCGATAAAATGGGTGGCCTTCAAGGCCGATTCCGAGAAGAGCACGCCGTTATTGGCCACAATGCCCACCGGCATGCCCCATATTTTTGCGAAGCAGGTCACCAGGGTGGTTCCGTAAAGGGCCTTGAATTCCTGGAATTGCGAGCCATCGACTATGCGCGCAATGATCTCCCGAACGTCGAAGGGCTGGCGAGAGTCGGAAGGCATAATGCCCAGCAGTTC
>JBNKOV010000422.1:0-5243 GCA_050294955.1 Holophagae bacterium | reverse complement strand
GCAATTGGCTTGGAAATCGCAGGCTGGCTCGCTGATTCGGGCGCCCGCCATCTCATACTATCCGGAAGAAGAGGCGCGCCCAACAGCGCCCGTGTGGCAGTTCAAGCTCTTAAAGACAAAGGCGTCCATATCTATGTGTTAAAGGCCGATGTGGCGAATGCCGAGCAATTTGGAATTGCCTTGGAAGCCATTCGCAACGAGGCCCCTCCTTTAAAGGGCGTTTTCCACTGTGCTGGCGTGCTTGCTGATGGCGCGCTCACCAGCCTTACCCCGGAAAAATTTGAAACCGTTTTCAGGCCCAAAGTTCAAGGCGGATGGAATTTGCATCAGCTCACCAAGGGAGATGCTCTGGAATATTTCGTGCTTTTCTCCTCCATTACCTCAGTCATTGGATCCCGTGGCCAGGCCAATTACGCCGCAGCCAACGCCTACCTGGACGCCTTAGCCGCTCATCGTTGCTATTCTGGTCTGCCCGCTCTGAGCATTGGATGGGGACCATGGGACGAGGTGGGCATGGCGGCGGATTTGGACGACCGCGCTTTGGGATATTGGCACAAACGAGGCATAAAACCCTTTCCGGTTCGACAAGGTCTTATCGCAATGGAGCATGTGCTGTTAAACCATCATGGATGCGTTGGCTTTGCCGATATTAAATGGGCCAATTTCCCAGGACTGGAAACCTCGTCCTTCTACGCCGAACTGGCCCGCGACTACCGAAACACTCAAAAAGAAAGCAGCGCTTCGGGAAAACTGGATCTGCCAACCCGGTTGAGCAATACCGGCATCGCCTCGCGGTTGGACTTAATTCGAGATGAGGTAAATCAGACGATTGCGCTGGTGTTGGAAATGCCCGACGGCAACTTGCCTGACCCACGCAAAGGTCTGTTCGATCTGGGTATAGATTCTCTGATGGCCATGGAGCTAAAAGACAAACTTGAAGCGATTTTGGGAGGACATCGTCTGCCCCAAACCTTTATATTCGACTACCCCACCGTGGATGATCTGGTGGACTATATCTCCAAAACCGTTTTCAGGATAAGCCCCGACCGCGCTGAACCTCAACCAGCGCTTCATCCTCCGGAAACCATTCATCAGAAACCTCAGGAACCAGAACCCGGCAAGGACCTATCTGAGGATGAACTGGAGGCTGTTATTTTAGACAAGATCCGCCAATGGGAAAAAATTAAATTGGATTAGAGGATAGATGGCATGACAAAACAGAACGTTCTTCACAAAGCCCTGGTGGCTATGGAAAACATGCAGCAAAAAATAGATGCTGTTCAGAAGGCCAGAAGAGAGCCAATTGCGATCATTGGCATGGCCTGCCGCTTCCCTGGAGCGCCCAACCCCGATGCCTTTTGGGAGCTTCTCAAAGACGGGGAAAACGCCATCTGCAATGTTCCCGAAGATCGATGGTCCACGGACCAGTTCTTTGATTCAAACCCTGATAAGCCCGGAAAAGTCTACATTAAGGCAGCAGGCTTCCTGGACGAGGTGGACGGTTTTGACGCCCGCTTCTTTGGCGTGTCATCCCGCGAGGCCACAGGCATGGACCCTCAGCAGAGGCTGCTCCTGGAGGTGGCCTGGGAAGCGCTTGAACATGCCGGACAAGCTCCCATGGATTTAAACGGCAGCGCGACAGGGGTCTTTGTGGGTATTGGGCTGGACGACTATAAGCAATATAGCCTTCGCACTGGGTCCCATGATCAAATTGACGCCTACACAGGAACCGGCGCCTTATTTTGCGTGGCCTCGGGTCGAATCTCCTATACCCTCGGACTCCAAGGCCCAAATCTGGCAACGGATACCGCCTGCTCCTCTTCGCTGGTTTCTCTTCACCTGGCTTGCAATAGTTTGCGTAGCGGAGAGTGTGACATGGCCCTGGCTGGCGGCGTTCATCTGATGTTGGCGCCTGAAATGACTGTTTTCCTTTGCCGCATGAAAGCCCTCTCCCCAGATAGTCAATGCAGAACCTTCGACGCAAGCGCAAATGGATATGTACGCGGCGAGGGCTGCGGCATGTTGGCTCTCAAAAGATTGAGTACAGCTCAGGAGGATGGAGACCCCATTCACGCCCTTATTCGAGGATCTGCAATAAACCACGATGGACATACCAGCGGCTTAACCGTCCCCAACCAGCAGTCCCAGGAACGACTCATTCGGGCCGCCCTGAAAAACGCCGAAATTGAACCGCGCCAGGTAGACTACATCGAAGCCCATGGAACGGGCACGCCCCTGGGAGATCCCATTGAAGTAAAGGCGCTTGGTTCGGTTTTCACCAACCGTAAGAAAAACCTGCTTCTGGGCTCTGTTAAAACAAATATTGGCCACCTTGAGGCAGGCGCGGGCGTTGCAGGCGTGATGAAAGTGATTCTCTCCTTGAAACACGGAGAACTGCCCGCCAGCCTGAACTTCAAAACCCCCAACCCCATTATTCCATGGAACGAGTTGCCTTTGAATGTCATGGACAAGCACGGATCATGGATTCCCAATGGTGAGACCCGAATTGCTGGGGTGAGTTCTTTCGGAATTAGCGGCACCAACGCTTTTGTTTTAGTGGAAGAAGCGCCTACAGCAAAACAGGAAGCGGTTGCCGATAGTAAACAACTCTTATGCCTTTCCGCTCGAAATGAGACAGCCCTTCAAGAACTGGTTGACCAATATAAAGCTCTGCTAAACAGCTCCAACAAGCCGGACTGGGCGGATATTTGCTATACAGCCTGCGCGGGCCGATCCCATTTTGAACATCGATTGGCCCTGACCGCGGAAAATGCGGCGGAAGCGGCTGGAATTCTAACCGGCGAGGAGGGACGCCCGGACAAAGGCATATGTGAACCAGGAAAGCGCCCGAAAATCGCCTTTTTCTTTACCGGCCAGGGCTCCCAATACCCAGGCATGGCGAGAGAACTCTACCAGAACGAGCCTCTTTTCAGACAGGTGTTGGACCAGTGCAATAGCATTTTGTTGCCCAAGCTTCAAACACCGCTGCTTTCTGTTATTTACCCATCGGACGGTGAAAGTCCCATTCATGAAACCGCTTATACCCAGCCCGCTCTTTTCGCCATTGAATATGCCCTGGCCCAATTATGGATGTCTTGGGGCGTAAAACCAAATTATCTCTTGGGCCATAGCGTTGGCGAGTATGTAGCAGCCTGCCTTGCAGGAGTTTTTTCCCTGGAGGAAGGCTTGAACCTTATCGCTGAACGGGGAAGACTGATGCAATCCCTGCCGAGGGGAGGCGGCATGGCCGCTGTGGTTGCCCGGGAACAGGACATAAAAAGCCTCCTGGAACCCTACAGCAATAAAGTCTCCATTGCAGCGATCAACGGACCCAACGACCTGGTGCTTTCGGGCGAAGAGGGTTTGCTGGAAGACCTACGAGTGAAGCTGAAGGAAGAGGGGGTTAAATCTATAGGTCTCAAAGTCTCCCACGCCTTCCATTCAGCCCTCATGGATCCAATTTTAAGCGAATTTGAAACCTTCGCTTCAAATATTGAATTCAAACCAGCTCAACTAAACCTCATCTCCAATCTTAAGGGAAAACTGGTGGGGAATGAGATTTTGGACGCAGCCTACTGGCGAGAACATTTAAGAAGCCCAGTTCTTTTCAAAGAATCCCTGACAACATTAGACAAAATGGGCGTGGACATTTGCCTGGAGTCTGGTCCCAAACCCACCCTTTTGGGACTTGCCAGAAAAACCCTGCCCGATTTCAAGGGGGCGCTCATACCCTCCTTGCGCACTGGAAAAGATGATAGAGAGCAGATGTTGCGAAGCCTGGGCGCTTGTTACGCCTGTGGAGTTGAAGTGGACTTTAGAGCGTTCTACAAGAACAGGCCTGCTCGAAAGGTGTCCCTTCCCACCTACCCGTTTCAAAGGGAAAAATACTGGGCGCCCAAGGCCAAAATTTCAGACCAGGCTGTTCCCGGATCTGGCGGCCACCACTTCCTGGGCCGTCGGCTCCGGTCGCCTATGCTAAAATCCATCGTTTATGAAAAGACCTTCAGCACGCAGGTGATGCCTTATCTTGAAGACCACCAATTGCACAATGTAACGGTTGTTCCAGGAGCCTGTCATTTGACCATGGTGCTTTCCGCAGCACGGGAGTCACTGAACCTTGAAGGAGCACGGCTGACCTCCGTCTCCTTTTCTCAAGCGTTGGTGATCGAAGAAAATAGCATGCGCACTGTGCAGCTGATTTTGGAGCCCAAGGACGAAAACCATTATTCATTCCGCCTCTTCAGTTCACTTCCGGACGAAGAAGACCCTCAATGGGTTGAACACGCCACGGGGCTGCTCTCCCGAAAAAAGCCTCAAGCAAATTCATTGAAGGGAGAACCCAGAACCATTCAAAGCAGGTGTAAACAAACCCTGGCAGGGTCAGATTTTTATGAAGAATTCAGCCAGATCGGCTATCAATTGGGACCCGCTTTCCGTTGGATGAAGGATATCTACATAGGGGATGGAGAAGCCCTGGCCGAAATGAAAACACCGGCGGAAGTCCTCAACCCACAAAATTTCCAGCTCTTTCCAGGCCTTGCCGACGCCTGTTTCCAACTATCGGTGCTGGCCCTTCCTGGGGAAGGATTGGAAACCATAGCCAAAAGCGGAGACATTTATGTTCCCTTTAGCGTGGAAGATTATCGTTTTCACGGCCAACCCCAAGGAGATAGTCTCTGGTGTCATGTCTGGCGGGAGGGTGACAACAGCGGCAACGAATTGTTTTCTGGTGATCTGAATCTCTATGACCAGAACGGCGATCTGTTGGTGGAAGTGAAAGGGCTCCGCATAAAGCGAGCGCCGCAAAAGGCCTTATTTCGTCAATCCTCAACTCCAGTCCACCGGCTGGATGTGATCCAATGGAAACCTTTTTCACCTACTGAAGGAGAACCCGGAGCCTGGTTGACCATTGGCGCAGAGACTGGATTCACAAAACAGCTCTCTGAAATCGTAAAAGAGAAAGGTGGTTCATTCGGCCAAATTGAAGCAAAACCACCCTATTCGAAGGAGGCCTGGTTAAAGCTTTTAGACGACAACCCAGGAAACTGGACCGACATTGTTTACTTCTGCTTCCATGACCCCGTGTCCTTTGAAGAAATGGACTGGGATGACGCCCAAAGATGGGCGTCAGAGGGATGTTGGAGCGTAACGACCCTGGTCCAGGCCTTAAACGAAAGAGCCATCAAACGCAGCCCGAGAATTCACCTGGTGACCCGGGGAGCCCAGGACACCGGAAGAATGGA
>JBNKOV010000421.1:0-5245 GCA_050294955.1 Holophagae bacterium | reverse complement strand
ACCAACAGGAAATCGGTATGGGAGAACATCTGAGCTGCAATCGCTATTCTTGATCCTTTCTCTACAAGTACTAAATTCACAAAAGAAGTCGTGTGAAATTACCTCTTCCGCCGATGAATTGGCTTCACCGCTGCCCGCCATCTTCAGAATCTGACGCCCCAAAAGATCGGCTATGCCGGTTCGGGTCAGGCCATCGGAAAGGATGAACATAGCCCAAACCGTAACCACGGCGGGGTTGCTGAAACCGGCCAGAGCCTCTTCCGTTGTCACGATGCCCGATAAGGCCAATCCCCCCATCACCATGAGCGCAACAACGTCCATGGGAAGTTTTTCGGTAATAAACAGAAAGAGAGAGACCACCAGAATAGATAAAACCAAAATGATTTCAAAGGTCAAGATGTGTTCCTTCGGCGCTCCAATAGTGGAGCATAACCATATCTTTCATACATTCTTGCACAAAGGCAAGCGAAGGTATAGAACAAAGAACAACAGAACAGGAGGCCAGAAGAATCAGGTAATCATTTTGGAGAAATCTACAATTTGCTTCCTCAATGCAAAGACAATGGTGTCCAACGCAATGGCTTTGGGATACCCGAAACGCGTAATCATGTTTCCAATGATGGTCTCGACAAGGTTTCTTGTTTCAACCGAGTAGGTGTGGTAATGCCCTGGATTATTCTTCTTTTGGAAGAAGGCGTCACGAAGGATTTCGGCGTTAATGCCATCCACGCTTCGACGATGGGACATAAGTTCGGAATAGATATTGTGGAAACAGAGCAGGACATTGTCATTGCGAGAGTTAATGACGGTTTTGCCTTCCTCGATCACAATCTCACCCGTACTCTGCAGCTCCAGGAATTTTTGGGCTACTTCCTTGCGGAAATGATGCGAATCCCGATTTGGCGCAATAACCGCCTCAATGGAGGACATGTAATTGAGATCGGGTTGATCCACCTTCTCACCGGTATTGGGGTGAATAAAGGTGAACCGAGGGACCATGATGTGGGCAAACGCCTTATTCTCCAACGCATTGGCGAGAAGCACATATTGGAAATAGCGACGCATGTCATCTTCTATTTTATCCGGTTCACGGTCTACCGTGGATTGGGTAATTTCGCGCTCAATGATTTTATAATAAAGACCTTGAACCACCTTAACCAAACCCTTGAAATCTCCGTAATCGGCTTCTCCCGAATCTAGAGACACCTTACCTATATGCCTACTTGAAACGGGTTTCCGATCTTTGTGGAATTTGGGATCAATGGCCAGCCAGTGATGAATCTCAGGCCCTTCCTTGATCATGCGCTTGAGCTGACTGAGAAAGGTTCCAACGTGTATCTTGTGCCCGTCGGAATGAGAGATGGTGTTCCGCATAATGTTTTGCAATTGCCTCACGGAAATGCCGGATCTGCCCTCTTGCGGGAAATGCTCCCGCCATAATTCCCGCATGAACTCATCGTCGATCACCGACAATTCCTCGTTGGTGAACAGCCCGGACTGATGCAGGGAAATAGACTGGGGATGACGCTCGAACCGATTTAAAATGGCTTCGTTGTCGTTCAGGTCCAAACCCAGTTTCAAGGCTTCATTGCGGAACGGATGCCAATGAGGCAATTTCTGGATGGTGTTCAGTGGGTCCTCGGCCTGATAGGAGTAGATAAACAATTTCTTTTCAATGGTTATATCGTTGTAGACCTGTTCCTTTCGCTTATTCCAATTCACCGGGAACTTGGTTCTGTTGGGCGGCAACAGCCGGGTAAGCACCGCGTAATAGGAGGCGATCCTCAGCAGATTGGGATCTACCTGGTAATCTTCCTTCATAATAGCCATGTCCCGTTTGAGAATGTCCATTTCAGAATTGGAGTCGAGCAGGTAGTTTACGGTTATTTTCTCGATGCGATCCAAAAGCTTGGAAGACGTAAGCCGCTGTTCCAGTTGGGCCATTTCCTCCAAATTGGTGGTCATGACCACCGTATTGTCCACCGAGGCCTGGGTTGAGTCGATGGACACCTTGCCGCTTCCCAGAAGCATGAGCAGCGGTTTGTAGTCAGGCTCAGACTGCATTTCTCCGCCGCTGAACCCGTCGTGAATATGCAGAATGCCCCGGTTGGCGGCCACCATGGCGCCTTCATATTGTTTGAGATGGGCTCCTGGCAGGTGCCCATCGAGAATGGCCTTGTCTTCGGGGCTGAGATCGATGGGTTTGGAGCGTACCTTTAACTGCCTCATATCGTCGATATTGGAAATGTTCTGAGCCTGGACGGCCGAGAAGACAACCTGCTCAACCCGTACATATTTTTCCAAAATGTCGTACA
Source organism: Holophagae bacterium (assembly GCA_050294955.1). Lineage (GTDB taxonomy): Bacteria > Acidobacteriota > Holophagae > Acanthopleuribacterales > Acanthopleuribacteraceae > JBNKOV01. The sequence goes on along the minus strand of JBNKOV010000421.1, from coordinate 2,930 downwards.
GGGTTTTCTTGCGGTTATTGGGGTTCTGAATAAGCCCCTCCAGAATGTCCATGCTGCACTTGTCCAGGGAAGCATTCTGGTAATAGGTGGGAATCACCATATGCTGGTGCTCTTTTTTCACCATGTCGAACAACTGTTGGCGCGGCCTGATGGGCTCCGCCTCTGTTGAGAGGACCGTGGGAAAAAGCAGGAGCGGGTTGTGGCGAAAACTGCTCCAAACCTCTAAGGTGCGGTTTTTGTCCTCCGATTTAAACTCAAAAAAGAAGGAGTACAGCTTGACCTCGTTCAGCTTGGTGTATTGCTCCAAGGCCTGGGCAATGAGGTCGATGATATTGGTTTTACCCGAGGCCGGCGGGCCAACGAGGATCAAGCCTCTATTGGGTCCCGTTTCCTTGCCAGCGGAATCGATTGCATCAACAAGATGTTTGATAGCAGATTCCTGACCAAACACGGCATTGGTCCCGTTGCTGAAAATATCCTCAAAAATTTTATAGCTGATAATGGGCTCGCCGCTGCGAACCACGATCTTGTAACCAAAATGCTGGAGCGCCTTGGACAGGAGCGTGGAGGAGGTGTGAAGGAAGTCATGCGGGTGGCGCATGAATTCTTCCACGAAATCGGAAAAGCTCAAAGTCTTTTTTCGAGTGTACCCAAGAAAGTCTTTTATATCAAGTGGCATGGTGGATTACCTCACTTTTTGAACTTCCATTTCAAGAATGACAACCCCTCACGCGTTACCTACTCTTAAATATAGTCGTTTTCATTTGAAATGCACTCCATTTGCGCGTTTTGGCTCAACGACCCAGGACAAGCGGCTTTTTCCCATCCTGTATTCGCTCGCAAACCAATTCGAATTTAAGTTCGGGAATTCGCATTTCACGGAAGTACCCGCCGCTGTATCCGTACAATGTGTTTTTGGAAATGAGCGAGACCCCGCCCTTCCAGATATGGTTGATGTTTTTAAGCGTTGGTTGAATCCAATTGGATCGCAGCCGTCGCCCATCGTCGCGATGGTAGAGCAGCAGCCCGCCGTCTTCAAAATCGGCGTCTATGACGTAGATTCGCGGACGATAATAATGAGTGAAAAATTTAAGCATCTCGCCCTTTATAGGATCTGGATCCAGCCAGACCCAATGGCGATCTTCTTGCACAACATCTCGTTTGGAAATGCCCAAACGGGCCACATCTCTCTGGGGAATGCGGTTGAGGTGGAATTCATGAATCAGACCCGGTGTGAGGAACCGACGCAGGAACTCGTAATCCGTAACGGTGCGAACCAGATGCCGCATGTTCTCGATGGGGTTTTCCACTCCGTTTACATCCCAATTCTCTTTCGTCTTCTGATCTTTTTCCTCGTGGAAATCCAGCGACACCTTGCCTTTACGGTACAGCTCTTCAATATGACACCACATATGAAAGCCCAGATGGTAGGGGTTGCGCATGTAGTATGGCCTGGGATAACACACACCGGAGAAAACCTTGGCGTAATCAATGACGCCCTTGCAGGCCCGTTCCTTGAACAGCTCCAACATGATCTTCTTTTCCCAATACATGGCCCAACCCTCATTCATGATTTGGGTTCGTATCACGAAATCGGTTGGAGAATGGACCGTATAGAGATAATCCAGGATATGTCCCTCGGCCTGGGTGGCTGGGGCAAAACTTTTGAGAAAACCCAGCACGTCCTGGCAGGGCGCTTTTAACCTGAATCCCCTCCTATTCAAGGTTTCCTGGCGAATCTTGGTTTTCAGTTCTCGCTCGAAGGGATCGTGTTTGATACTGGGCCGCAAAAGGCTTTCCATGGTTTCGGAAAAGGGAGTGAAATGACGTTTCGCTTTTGGTTCATCTCCCTGAACATCTTTTGACTTGCGCTCAATGGCCCGGTCCGTTTCAACGGAACGCGCAAGGTTAAATTGAGAGTTGGGCGCCAACATGGAAAGCGCGGATTCCGCCGCGTTCCAGAAGTTGAAGAAGTTCTTCTCTCCCATTTGACGCCGACCGTGATCCACCTTTTTAACCTGCCACATGACATACTCGGTTCGATCATCCTTGGAGTCTTGGAGCACGTTTAGTTCCGAGAATTCGCAATGCCCGGCGACGTGCGCCATCACCGTGGCCTGCATCATGGCGGAATTGGTGGCGTTGAGATAGGCGTAAGAGGGATTTCCTGTTTGCACCACCTCATAATACAGGCTGGATTCCTGGCCGGTCTCAATGCGGTGCTTTTTGGTCACCATGCGCTTGCCTTCCCAGATATTGACGGGACTCACGGGATAGACCCGTTTCTCCAAAAGGGAGGCGAACTCCAGGCCGTCGAGGATGTAGAACCTCATTTCAGGCAAGGTCATGCCGAAAGCCTCGGCATGGTGGACGACCCGGTCGGCCAGGGTTTTCAACTCAAGGTCCGTGTGAATCATTCTCATTTCTTCGCCCCAAATAAGGTCTTGATAACGTTTATGGTGTCCTTCTTGTGTTTCAACTCGCCCAGACGCACAACCCGATCTCCTCTGAACCGGTTGCCCACTTTCGAGTTGAGATGACTGGATCGACTGGGCTGGACTTCCACGACCCCCACTCTGTTAAAAATGGGCCGCATCTGGTATTCGATTATGGTGACGATGTCTTTGGCGTCATCTGCGAACAACTCGCCGTCCCCAAAATAGAAGCCGTAGAAGTTGGTGGTGTTGGTGTCGTATTCATTGACCGCGATCTGGCTCACCAGATCAAAGACAATGGCGGCCCTGGTGCCGCCCGCATTGCTGACCCGATAGAATTCATCAGGCATCACCTCATAGGCTTCCATATCATGAACGAAGAAGCGATGCTCCACATTTTTGGCGCCGTAGTTGTAGTCCAGCCAGCTATGAATGAACTGAACCAACCGTTTTTCCAGCTCCAACCGTTCACCATAGGTGGAATAGGAAATATCG
>JBNKOV010000420.1:0-5250 GCA_050294955.1 Holophagae bacterium | reverse complement strand
GCCCGTCTCCTTCTCACCGCCAAATGCTCCGCCAATCTCGGCGCCCGAGGTGCCAATATTCACGTTTGCAATACCGCAATCGGAACCGCGATGGCTGAGGAACAGCTCGCCTTCACGCATATCGTTGGTGAAGATGGAGGACGACAGGCCTTGAGGCACGCCGTTCTGGTAGTCCAAGGCTTCGTCGAGATCCTTATAGGACATAACATATAAGATTGGTGCAAAGGTCTCGTCTTGAACGATCTGGTAATGGTTCTCCGCCTTGATGATGGTGGGCTTCACGTAGAAACCGTCGCCTTCAATTCGGGTCCCGCCGCAAACCAGCTCACCCCCTTCCTGTTGGGCCTTTTCAACCGCCGACAACATTTGTGAGACGGCGTCCTCATCGATAAGCGGCCCCATGAGGGTGTTCTCATCCAGGGGATCGCCAATGCGAACCTGGGAATAAGCCTTGGCCAGGGTTTCGACCACCTCGTCCACCATGCTCTCGTGAACAATGAGACGTCGGGTGGTGGTGCAACGCTGACCCGCTGTGCCGACTGAACCGAACACGATGCCGGGAATGGCCAGCTTGAGATCGGCGGAAGGAGCCAGGATAATGGCGTTGTTGCCGCCCAACTCCAAAATGGTTTTACCCAGACGCGCCGCAACTTTGGCGCCCACAATCTTGCCCATGCGAACCGAACCGGTCGCGGAAACAAGAGGAATGCGCTTGTCGTTTACCAGGGTTTCGCCAATGTTGTGGTCGGGACCGATCACCAGACCGAACAGGCCGGCAAATCCGTGCTTTTCCAAAACAGGGGCGCACAGGTTCTGGATGGCGATGGCGCAGAGAGGCGTCTTGAGAGACGGCTTCCAAATAACGCTGTCGCCACAAGTCATGGCAATAATAGCGTTCCAACCATAGACCGCCATTGGAAAGTTAAATGCAGTAATAACACCAACAGGACCAAGAGGATGGTACTGATCGTACATGCGATGACCCGGTCTTTCCGAGTGCATGGTGTAACCGTAGAGCTGGCGAGAGAGACCCACCGCATAGTCTGCAATATCAATGATTTCCTGAACTTCACCCAGGCCTTCCTGATAAATCTTACCCATTTCCAGGGTTATCAGGCGACCAAGTTCATCTTTGTATTCTCTCAGCGTATCGCTAAGCTCACGAACAACCTGCCCTCTAATGGGGGCGGGAACAACGCGCCATTTTTTAAAGCTGGCGACACTTGCCGCAATAACCTGCTCGTATTCTTCCTCATCAGCCATCTTCACTTCTGCAATGGCTTTCCCATCTATGGGCGAATAGCTCACCAGGGTTTCACCCTTCCCTTCGAGCCAGCGGTCGGAATAGACACCACTGTTGGTTTCTTTTATACCCAATCGCTTCAAAAAATCGTGCATAACAACTCCTCTGACTTAAAACAGTCAAACCAAACATTATCTCATGATGGAGCCCTAAAATAAATCCCCTTTATGGAAACAGCCCGGGTCCTTGGAGGATTGGGACTCGGAAACTTCGAGCCCCCAATCATTAAGCCGCTCATTTTATGACACATCACACGCCAGCGCATTAAATAAAAAGGTAAAATAAGAACCAGACCCAAACCCGGAACAGGGGTCGAAAAATGAGGCTAAATGGACATGACGCATTTTTATCACACCTGGAAGCCGGTTTTGAGTTGAGCATTGGACGTGAAGCATTTAAAATGCCAGATAACGCGGCCTACGAGGTCCCTATTATCACGAGGTAAGATGATGGAAGATTTGAAGAAAACTCCCCTGGCCGAAGAGCATGTGAAACAAGGGGCCAAAATGGTGGACTTCGGCGGTTGGTACATGCCGGTGCAATATGCCGGTCTGGTGGCCGAACACGAAACCGTGAGAACCAAAGTCGGACTTTTCGACGTGTCCCACATGGGCGAGGTTCGCGTGAAGGGAAAGGACGCGGAGGCGTTTCTCAACACGATTACCGTAAACGACGTCACCCAACTGGTTGACGGTCAAGCCCATTACTCGGTTATGACCAATGAGCAGGGCGGCATTATCGATGATCTCCTGATCTATCGTTTCGCACAAGACCACTATCTTCTGGTCATTAACGCAGGAACCCAAGACAAGGATTTCGCCTGGATCTCCAAGCACGCAGCCAACTGGGATGTGAGCGCGGTGAATGAAAGCGCGGACACCGGTCAGATTGCCATCCAAGGCCCCCTTGCCGAAAAGGTGCTGCAAACCCTCACCGACACTCCGCTCGCTGAAATCGCCTATTACCATTTTAAAGAAGGCGAGGTAGCTGGTGTTCCAGCCCTTATTTCTCGCACGGGTTACACCGGCGAAGATGGTTTCGAATGTTATGTGGCGGCGGATCAGGCGGCGAATCTGTGGAATAAAATGCTGGAGGCCGGCGCCGGCGACGGCATTCAACCCGCAGGGCTTGGCGCAAGAGACACCTTGCGGCTGGAATCGCGCATGCATCTCTATGGCAACGACATGGACGAAGAAACCACGCCCTTGGAAGCCGGACTGGGTTGGGTAACCAAACTCAAGAAAGAAAGCGATTTCATTGGGAAGGCGGCCCTGATTGCCCAGAAGAAAGAAGGGTTAAAGCGCAAACTGGTGGGTTTTGAGCTGGAAGACCGAGGCATTGCGCGCCATGGCTATCCTGTTGAGAATGAAGAAGGCGAAGAGATTGGCGTGGTGACAAGCGGCACCTCCTCCCCTACCCTGAAGAAGAGCATTGGCCTGGCCTATGTGCCGCCTGGCTGCTCTAAGCCCGGCAAAACCATACAGATACGGATTCGCAAGAAAACCGCAACAGCCCGCATTGTGAAAGGACCCTTTTACAAGCGAGCTTGACATGAACCATGGGGAATCTCCCCGGCCCGCATGTGCCATTCGGGCGTAGACCGCCGATACCTGCATCGGAATTCTTAATTTTTTTTCATTCTAAGGAGCGAAGACATGTACCCTGAGGGATATCGTTACACCAAGGAACACGAGTGGTTGAAAGTTGAAGGCGAAATAGTCACAGTGGGCATTACCCATCACGCCCAGGATCAGTTGGGCGATATCGTTTACGTGGAGCTGCCTGATGTAGGCTCCGAATTTGACAAGGGCGACGAGTTTGGAAGCGTTGAGTCTGTTAAGGCTGTTGCGGAAGTGTTCATGCCAATTTCCGGCGAGGTCGTCGAAGTCAATGAAGACCTGGAAGATAGCCCGGAGCAGGTGAACAGCGCCCCCCATGACGCCGGTTGGATTCTTAAACTCAAAATGAGCGATGCTTCTGAATTAGACGAGCTTATGGACGCAGCGGCATACGAGGCCTTTGTCGCCGCCGAGTCGGAATAAGCGCAAAACCCGCTCTTTTCCTGAACAGATCGGGTTTTCAACACGTACAAAGACATGTCTGCCCTTTGAGCGCCGAAGCTTTCTCTTCGGCGCCAAAGGGTTGTTTTCTTTCCTATTCATCATCCCTCCAGATGGTCGCCCCAAATAAAATGCACAGATTGGAAAGTGAACTTGGACATACCTTTACAAGCATGTTATGATTTGGTGGGTTTGAAGAAAAACGGGCATTGATCTCCGTTGTTCTAAGACCAGCCTCACCCGCCCACTCGGTGCGGGCGCACACTTAAAACCGGTGAAAATGTAGGTTGCCATGAATCCATCCTCACTTACTGATGAGGAAATCATCGAAAAAATCAAAGGCGGTTCCATCGAGCTTTTCGAGGCCATCGTAACGCGATACCAGAGAAAACTCATCAATTACATCTACCGCATGATCAGTGACTTTGATTCCGCTATGGAGTTGTCCCAAGACGTTTTCATCAAGGTCTACAACTCCCTGGACAAATACAATCCGTCCTTCAAGTTCACCACATGGATCCACCGGATTGCCTCCAACGCCACCATCGACTGGATGCGCAAGAAAAAGATAGACGCCTATTCCCTGGACGGCAACGACAACGACGACATGCCGTCTCTGGGCCAGCAACTCCCGGCGAAAGACCTCAGCCCACTCCAAAACCTGGAAATGGGCCAGTTGCAGGCCCGAATAGAAAACGCCATCGACGAACTGCCCTTTATCTACAAACAGCTCATCATCCTGCGTCATATCAACGAACTCAGTTACGAGGAGATCTCAACTGCGGTCAGCCTGCCGCTGGGCACCGTTAAGAACCGGATCTTCCGCGGTCGAGAAATGCTCAAGGCCAAGCTGAACGGGGAGACGACTGGAGGCCGATATGGTTAACCATGATCCTGAGTGGAAGGAAGACCTTCCCGAGGACATCCAAAACACCGAACCCGAGGACGATCTCTTTGAGGACGCCTTCCTATCCCAATCTCTTAAGAACATGCCGGAATTAGAGGTGCCCTCGGGCTTCCTGCCCGGCGTCATGTTCCAGGTGTATGAGTACCATCACCGGGAAAAAATACATCTGCCCACCGTCTTCACGATTGGCGTTGCGCTGTTGGTCGCCTGCGTAGGTCTCTTCGCATGGGACATCCAGGACTTCGCCCGAGAACAGGGACACGGCTCCTTTTCGGAAGCCTTCTCCCAACGGATGGACGCCATCATGGCGTCAATGGACAGCCTGTTCTCCGCCATGACCGGCGTCATGTCGGCTTCCTGGCAAATAGTGCGAGGCGCCATGGGCGTGTTCATCTCGGATACGCCGTTTGTCCTTCAAGCCCTGATCTTTGCCGGCCTTGCCGCATTGATCTATCTCGCTAGAAAATATCTCACTTGAATCTAACCCGTTAGGATGTTTTCAGATAAAATGACTGTCTTCACTACTTTACTTAAACGCGCTTACCTGCTTCTTCTGCTTGCACCTGGCCTCACAATGGCGCAGCAGGAGGAGAAGACCACCGCCCGCATTCCCATCCGCATTGAAGTGGATCGCACATCAGACGGCAATATCTTTGGCTTTAACCAGGATATCATTGTGGACGGCGTCATTGATGGGGACCTGGGCGGCATCAACTGCAATATCCATATCAAGGGCGAGGTGAAGGGCAATATCAGCCTGCTAGGCGGCTCAGTTCGCATTTATCGCGACGCCCAGATCACCGGTAATCTGGTTTGCGTAAAGGGACGCGTTGACATCCACGAAGCCGCAGAGATGACGGGCAAAAAAATTAATTTCTTCAATCCGGACGAGGAAAGCAAGATCCCCTGGCTGAATACGGTTAAATCTCAGTCCTCGGCCTTCCTGGGCCAAACCCTGTTCTTCTTCCTTCTGGTTATTG
>JBNKOV010000419.1:0-5255 GCA_050294955.1 Holophagae bacterium | reverse complement strand
GGGTTATGTCCATCCATTCAAACCATCCCATCCCGAAGTTCGGGATGTCTTAGTCTACCATATTCAGACGGATCTTTGACCAGCGCCTGGCTGATTGAAGTGAGTTGAGCGGTCTGCGCGGGCCTCTTGCCGCAGGGGCTGTTTCTGGCAGGCTGGAGCGGGAGGGTTAAAACCTGGATCAATAGGGGCTTGCACAGTTTGATTTGTGGAGTTACAATGGGGCATCGCCTTCCTGCTCTTCTGCCGATTTGTTCGTAATGCGTGCTGCCATTATGACTCGCCCGATTGAGGGAAAACCGGTGGTTACGGCAACCTTGAACGGATGACGATTCAGTTGAATTTGAGGGCAATGAGTGATTTATAGAACAAAAAAGCCATTTTTTATAAAAATACTTTGTGGTATGTCACTTACAAGCGCTAGAATAACGAAGTATCTTGTGATGGAGAGAACATGGATAAGACAACCATAGAGATCCCCAAACTGACCAACGACGATTTCGGGCAATTACTTCCCCCCAACCTGGTTTATCCCGGTCTCTCAGAACTCTTTGGACATTATTCCCGCATCTATTTGAAGCAGATTATCAGCAAAATGAACAGCTATACCTGGTTCCGCTTTGTTGAGGCGGAGTCAAAAAGTTTGATTTTCAAGAAAATGGCCACTCGGGTGCTGTACAAAATGCTGGACCGAGAGCCTGTGAACTTTATCTGCGCGGGTAATGAGAATGGCCTGATTAAGGGCGAACACGCTATTGGCTTGAGTTCCATGGGCGTGAATTATAAGACGATTAACGAAGACGGAATTGGCATTTTCGAGAGGGATAACTCTCTGAGCATGGTGGTCTGCGATGGCGTGGGGGATTGCCTTGTAGGCGAAGTGGCTTCTTATGTCATTCTGGATCAGTTCAGGAAGAACCCCAATCTGAGCGCCGATGAGATTTTTGTCTCAAGCGTGGAGCTTCTAACGAAGCTGGGCCGAGACCTGGTGAAGGAAATCCCTGAGTTCGAGACCTTTCCCAACGAGGTGTCCCAAGCGGCGGTAACGTCGGTGGTGATCAAGGACAATCATTGCGAGATCTGTCAGGTGGGAGATGTGCTTTTCTACCATATTCGCAACGGGGAACTGCGCTTACTGGACCAGAACCGTCGCTGGCTTGACATCAACCATCTGCGGAAAATGTTTGCGGATGAGCAATATCTGGCGCAACGCCACATCATCTCCAATGCCGTGGGCCGCAACTACGACGACAACTGGACGCCCACCTACCTGAACCTGCAAAAGGACGATGTAATTATTCTGGCGTCAGACGGCCTGGAAACCCTTCACCCGGAAGCTGTTCAGGATGTGGTGGCCAACGAGGCCAACATGGAAAGCGCGCTAAACAGGCTCTATCGTTTGTGTTTGGACGTAAACCTGAGATGGAACACGGTCGGCGCGCCCATCTATACCAAGCCGGATAATATCTCCATCGTGCTTTACAAGCACCCATAGGCGATCGGGGCCTGGCGCCTGCTGGTTGGAATTGCCGGGTCACTGATTCGTTTTTGGGAAAAGCCCTTGCTCGAAAGGATAAAAAACGTTATCCTCTATCGTCCGCGATTTGGTAGGGAGGCTATAACATGTTGGACGAACTTCTGCAAAACCTGGATAAGCAAAAAACCCGGGCCTTGCGCATTCGGAGCTATCTTTGACCTGCCTGGCAACGGAAAGCGCTTGCTGGAATTGGAGAGCCTGACCACCGATCCTGACTTTTGGAATAATCAGGAACGCGCTCAGAAGGTTCTGCGAGAGCAGAGCAGCATTCAGCAGAACATAGACCTGGCCAATAAGATTATTGAGCTGGAAGAGGAGATCGAGGTCCATCGCGAGCTGATGAAGGAAGACGAAGAGCTGGCCGATGACCTGGAACAGATCCTTAAAGATTATTATGAAGTGGTGGATGAAACAGAACTGAAGATGATGCTGTCGGGCAAGTACGACAACAACCCGGCCATTCTCACCATTCACCCCGGCGCTGGCGGCACAGAGAGCCAGGATTGGGCCAGCATGCTCTATCGCATGTACACCCGCTATTGCGACAAGGCCGGCTTCAAGGTGCAGATCCTGGATTTCCAGGACGGTGAAGAAGCGGGCATCAAATCGGTTACGCTACGGGCAGAAGGGGAATTCGCCTACGGCTATCTGAAAGCGGAATCGGGCGTTCATCGTCTGGTTCGCATTTCCCCCTTCGACGCCAGCAAGAGACGCCACACCTCTTTCACGTCGGTGCATGTCATGCCTGAAATTGAAAGCGATGATGAAGTGGAAATCGACGAAAAAGACCTGCGCATCGACACTTATCGCTCATCGGGCCGGCGGTCAGCACGTCAACACGACCGACTCGGCGGTGCGCCTGACCCACCTGCCGACCGGCATCGTCGTCGCCTGCCAGGCCGAGCGCAGCCAGCACAAGAACAAGGCCAAGGCCATGAAGACCATGCGGGCCAAGCTCTACCAGCACGAGCTGGAGAAGCGTCAGGCCGAGCGGGACGAGGCCAACGCCAACAAGAAGGCCATCGAGTGGGGCAGCCAGATCCGCAGCTATGTCATGCACCCCTACCAGATGGTGAAGGACCACCGCACATCCGAAGAAACCTCCAACGTGGACAAGGTCATGGAGGGCGCTATTCAAAACTTCATTCGAGCCTATCTCCTTTTCTCCGCTTCGGAAGAAGAACAGCCCCCAGCATAAAAGACCGGCCAGGCATATTCCAGGGGTTGAAGCGCCGGTTTTTTCTGACCGGCGCTTGTCTTTATATTCCCTGTATTGACCAGCGTAAAAACGCGCTCAGGCCGCGCTATGCCACAATTTACAACTTATTACAACCGAAATTCCACACACGGACGTACAATCATAAGTGAGGCATGGTTTTTGTGTCATTTTTTTTGAGGAAACCCGCCATGCATTTAAACAGGAATTTTAATTCATAAAAACAGATAAAACCAAAACTCTTAAAGGGGGTTGTATGTTCTTTCGCGGAAAGGGGGCGTTGACCGCGGTAACCTTGCTGTGTGTCTTATGCTTGATTCAGGGTTGTCAAAGTGGGCAATCGCAACAGGCCAGTGGAGGGCCTGAGAAAAAGAGACAGGAGGCGCGTCCTGCTCCCATTGCTGTTGCAAAGGTGGAGACTGGGATCGCAAAAGCTGTCTACACCACTACGGCGACGCTTGAAGCGGAACATCATGCGTCCATCCTGGCCCGCACCACCGGCGTTGCCCTGGAACTTCTTCGGGAAGAAGGCGACACGGTTGAAAAGGGCGACGTGCTTCTGGTGCTTGAAGATGACGACGAGCAATTAAGAGTGAAGCAGGCTAAGCTGAAGCTAAGCCAGGTCAATCAGGAATTCCAACGCCGCAAGCGCATGCTGGAAGCGGGCGTGTTGTCGGAACAGGAATTCGAGGCCATTGAAAACCAACTGGAAACGGCTCAGGCGGAATTGGAAGTTGCGCAACTCGCCCTTTCCTACACGGTTGTCCGCGCACCCTTCAGCGGTCGTATTGTGAGAAGGCATGTTCAGTTGGGCGCTCAGGTTACACCCGGCGCTCAGTTATACGAACTGATGGATGTTACACCGCTGCTGGCGAAGGTTTATGTTCCTGCAAACCGAATGGGCCGAACCGCTGTGGGTCAGGTCATCGAGTTGAAGTTGGACAGCTCCGGTCAGGAGTTGGAAGGCAAGATCAGCCTGGTCAGTCCCATCGTGGATCCAGAGACCGGAACGGTTAAAATTACCTGCGAGATTCATGAGTACCCAGAAGGCATCAGGCCTGGCGATTTTACTGAGGCCCGTCTCATAACAGACCGCAGAGAAGGCGCCATGCTGGCTCCAAGCATTGCGATCTTTGAAGAGCAAGGCAAGCAGGTTCTGTTTGTTGCCTCCAACGGCGTTGCCGAGCGTCGCGAAGTGAAGCTGGGCTATATCGAGAGCGGCGTCACCGAGGTGCTGGAAGGCGTTACGCCAGACGACATGATCGTGATCAAGGGTCAACGCAACCTGCGCGACGGCATGAAGGTCGAGGTGTTGGAAGGCCCGGACAAAGCCCAATCGCTCATCTCAGACAAGAAGGCTGAGAGACAGGGGGTTGGCGCGTGATTCGACCAACGGTCAGTTTTTCGGTTAAGCGCCGGGTTACCGTTCTCATGGTGGCCCTGGCCGTGGTGGCTTTTGGGTTTGTGGGGTATTCCAGACTCTCCCTGAACCTGCTGCCCGATATCAGCTATCCTTCGCTCACGGTTCAAACCGAATTTCCCAACGCGGCGCCCGGCGAGGTGGAAAATCTGATTTCCGAGCCCGTTGAAGAGGCGGTTGGCGTTTTGAAGGGGCTGAAGGAAATCACCTCTGTTTCACGAGCTGGCGTTTCCGAAGTGACCTTGGAATTTGAATGGGGCGCGGACATGGACATGCTCTCTCTGGATATCCGAGAGAAGCTGGACCGTTTAGAGTTGCCAGAGGAAGCGGAGCGTCCCATTGTGCTGCGCTACGACCCCGCTCTGGACCCCATCATGAGGCTGGCCCTTGCCGGGGGAGACGATCTCACCGTTCTGCGCTACCTTGCTGATGAGAAATTAAAAGACGATTTCGAGAAGATCATGGGCGTGGCCGCTGCCCAGATTAAAGGCGGCGAAGAGGAAGAGATCCATGTTAATATCGAGCAGGGTAAGGTTGCAGCCATGGGCATCACCCCTGAAGACCTTGCTCGGGTCCTCTCTTCCTCCAATATCAACAGCCCAGGCGGTTCTCTGAAAAGCGAGAACAGCAATTACCTGGTGCGAACCCTGAACGAATACGACAGCGTGAAAGAAATTGGCGAATTAACCATCACGCCGCCGGGTCGTCCCCCGGTTTTCCTGTCAGACGTGGCCGAAGTGGTTCGCGGCGTTAAAGACAGAGAAGAGATCACCCGGGTCAACGGCCAGGAATGCGTGATTATTGAGGTCTTCAAGGAAGGGGACGCCAACACGGTGAAGGTGGCCAAGAGCGTCAGAGACGCGCTGGTCTGGATGCCCGACAAATTAAGCGGGGAAATGAGTCTTACGGTTCTGTTCGACCAGTCCCGCTTCATTGAAGGCTCCATCAAGGAAGTGAAAGAGGCGCTTATGGTGGGCGGAGCCCTGGCCATTTTCATTCTCTTCATCTTCCTGCGAGATGTTCGAGCTACAATCCACGTTGCTTTGAGCATCCCCATCTCAGTTATTTTCACCTTTACGCTTATG
>JBNKOV010000418.1:0-5273 GCA_050294955.1 Holophagae bacterium | reverse complement strand
CGAAAAACAGGCCGCTTTTTCAGCTATCTCCATGATCCAGATAACCCGAATGGTTTGAGCAGCAACGATATTGTTTCGCTCCATGTAGATTATCGAGGGCAATTGTGGCTGGGCACCCTTGGTGGGCTCAATCTATTGAAGGAAAACCAGAGTTTCATCAATTACACCAAAGCAGACGGCTTACCCAACGATGTCATCTACGCTATATTGGAGGACGCATCCCATTATCTTTGGGTGAGCACCAATCATGGCATAAGCCGTTTCCATCCAGCCTCCGAGACGTTCGAGAATTTCGATATCTCGGATGGTCTGGAAGGTAATGAGTTTAATCAGGGCGCTGGTTTCAAAACCAAAGACGGAAAGCTCTTTTTTGGCGGACTTCACGGACTTAATGCTTTCTATCCCAGTAAAATACAACCAAATATGAATCTTCCATTCATGGTGATCACCGAGCTGGCTCTCAACAACAAGCCTGTTCCGCTTACCCTCATTCAAACCCGGGTTTCTGAACAGGGTAAAAAAGAGCAGATTCTCAACCTGGACAGCAAGCACAACAGGGTGGCGTTTAAGTTCGCCGCGCTTCATTATGACCGCCCGGAAAAAAACAAGTACGCCTACAGATTGCAGGGCTTTAACAGAGATTGGGTAGAAACGGACGCCGCGAACCGGATCGCCACCTACACCAACCTGGATCCTCGCCAATATCTCTTCCAGGTAAAAGGCAGCAATAGTGACCAGATCTGGAACGAAGACGGCCTTTCCTTTACGATCAACGTTGCGCCGCCGCCCTGGAAAACCTGGTGGGCCTACACGCTTTATGGTCTTGCACTTTCCCTGATCATCATGTTGTTCATGACTGCTCAGAAACGGCAATTGGAGAAAGAAAGAGAGATGGCGGTTCGCAATCAGCGAATTGCGGAGCGTGAACGTCTTACAGCCAGTAGACTGAGGCAGTTGGATAAACTTAAAGACAGTTTTCTCGCCAATACGTCCCATGAACTGAGGACGCCTCTGAACGGCATTATTGGCCTGACAGAATCCCTTATCGATGGGGCTGCAGGCCGGTTGACGCCCAAACAGACCACGAATCTGGCTATGATTGTGTCTTGCAGTCGCAGGTTGCATAATCTTGTGAACGACATCCTGGATTTCTCAAAGCTCGAAAACAAGGAATTGGAATTAAAGCTTGGGCCTGTTGATCTTAAGGCGCTTACCCATGCTGTTTTAACACTGTCAAAGCCCCTGGCCGATAAGAAATATCTGAAACTCATCGACAGAATACCCGATGACATTCCAACGGTGGAGGCAGATCCTGATCGCCTCCAGCAGATTATGTACAATCTGGTGGGCAACGGCATAAAGTTCACAGAGAAAGGCCAGGTGGTTGTTTCCGCCAGCGTGGATGACGCCTTTGTATATATCTCAGTGGAAGATACGGGGATCGGCATACCCCCTGAACTATGCTACCGAATTTTTGAGTCGTTCGAGCAGGTGCATTCTCCCGATACGGAGGCTTATGGCGGTGCGGGTCTTGGGCTGTCCATCACCAAAAAGCTTGTTAAGCGCCATGGGGGCGATATACGTGTGAATTCCACCATCGGCAAGGGTTCTACCTTCACATTCACACTCAAAGTTTCTGGTCAGGATCCGGAACCTCTTCAAAACCAAGCCGAAACCCTAGCTCACCTCAAAGATCACACCCCTGTTGTTGAAGAAACCATTCCCGAAGAGATCCGAGATGACATGTCTCGTTTCAAAATATTGGTGGTGGATGACGACACCGTGAACCGCCAGGTGCTGGTAAACCATCTCTCGCTTTACAGCTATCAGGTGACAGAAGCAAGTCATGGCCGCAAAGCCTTGGAAATATTGGAAAGAGATCCTAATTTCCACATGGTGCTGCTCGATGTCATGATGCCTGAGATCACCGGATACGAGGTGTGCAGAATCATACGGGAACATCATGGCCTGCAGGAACTGCCTGTCATTATACTTACAGCAAGAGATCAGGTCACCGATCTGGTCACCAGCTTTTCCGCCGGCGCCAACGACTTTCTGACCAAACCCATCTCCAAACACGAGCTGTTGGCGAGGGTTCGCACCCATCTTCAACTTTCCGATATTTACCGCAACCTGGAACATAAGGTCCAGGAGCGAACCAGGGAGCTGGAAGCCAAAAATGAAGCCGTATTGCGTCGTCAGCACCAGTTGATGACCCAGGCTAAAATGGCCTCTATGGGCATTATCACCGCTGGCGTGGCTCACGAAATAAAGAACCCTCTGAATTTCGTTAATAATTTTGCGGGAATCTCCAGTGAGCTGGCCCAAGAGGCGCGAGAAATTCTGGCGGATTGTCGCGACGCGCTTCCGATGGAAGCCATGACAAATTTAGACGCGCTATTTATTGATTTGGCTCAAAATGCCGAGAGAATTCTTGGCCATGGAAAACGAGCGGATCGCATTGTTCGAAACATGATGGAAATGGCAGGCGGCGAAAACAACGAATGGCAGACGACTGATCTCATTCCCATGGTGGACGAATTCGTGGATCTCGCCTGGTATGGTTTCCAAAGACGCTTTCCTCAGCAAATTGAGATTGTTAAGGATTTCGATCCTTCCGTCGGCAAGGCGGAGGTTCTATCTCAAAAATTGAGCCAGGCTATTACTCAAATCGTGAACAACGCGTTGGAATCTGTTAGGCTGAAAATGCTAGGGGATTCCGGTCCCGATTTTGAACCAAAAATCTGGGTGCAACTTATCCAGCGGGATGAGGATTTCGAGATCTTGGTAAAAGACAATGGCGTTGGCATCAAGGAAGAACATAGAGACCGCATTTTTACGCCGTTTTTTACAACTAAAACCGACGACGAGCATATAGGCTTGGGTTTGTCCGCCTGTTATGAAACGGTAGTCGAGAATCATGGCGGGCTTCTAACGGTTGAAAGTGAAGTTGGGCGATTCGCAGTTTTCAGGATCAAGATCCCCAATAAACAGCAGCTTCCAATCTCCGGTTGATTGTTGAAAGTTGTACTTTCGAGTGTTGAATGTCAAACAGTCTGGTAAAGGATAATGGCATATTACCTTTTCACTGTGTGCGCAACAAGCTTGAAAGTAGTGAGATAGTGAAAACGCTTTTACTTTACACTGTATGGCACATAATTTGCTCTCCTTTGAAGTTGTGGATAGGTGTTGATCTTTCCCATGAAATCCCATTTCGGGTTTCAAAGCTATGGAGGCGTGGCCATGCTCAAGGACCAAGATGCAACAAGAGTGGATTACCTTATTCTAGGAGCCGGATCGATTGGGCTTCAAATGGGTTCCCTTTTGGAAGGATGCGGTTTTGATTATCTCATTTTAGAGAGTTCTGCGAGAACGGAGGAGCTTTTCGAAAGAAATGCGGCGGCTGGTCAATCTCGTCAGAATGCCAGTGAAAGAGACATTGCGTGGAACCAGTTGAAGATCAGCTACAATACCCGCGCGTTTCATATCGATCGTCGAAGTGGGTTCGAGATTATTGATCAAAACGGAAGAGTCTACAGTTGCCGCATTCTCTTAATTGCAGATGGCCTTTCCAGAGGCGGTTATTTTAACGACACTGTTTTCGCTCGCTCCTGCTTTCCTGCGAGACGCTCCGGCTCCACCTATCCCGCAGTAACAGGGAAATTCGAATCCCTGAATCAACCCGACATGTTCTTTTTGTGTGCGTCGGCCTTTTACGGAAACCCATTGGCCATCAGCCATCGGGCCAGAGCAAAGGTGTTCACCTTTATTCTTGAACACTCCTCTGGGGATAAAGACCTGGATGTGACTGCCCATTCTACCCGGCCCATCGCCTCCGTGGGTTATACAGCGCCAACTCTTAAGTAGATGGGCCACCGAACGCTACGGTGAACCTCATTTCCCCAAATATCCTTGATTTGGGCCTCTACAGCATCTACCGGATCTGATCCATGTTCCTCTTTGTAACGCACTACAGCGGACCAGGTCCTCAAGTATCCAGTTAAATCTGCTTGAGACCATTGAGCTTCCATGAAAAAATCTGGTGTTTGTAGTTCCTGGAAGGGGAAGGGGATGGTGGCGTATTCCTCTTCTATATACCTTCGTTCCGGAGGCCAATGAGATTCCAGGGCGCCTTTATAGAGGCTGTTTACTGCATTGTCCACCGCCTTGTCTATGGTGAGAAAGCCATATGCCCAAATAGCCAGAATGCCGCCTGGTTTCAGTACACGACGGGCCTCTGAGAAAAAGGCCTCAAATTGGAACCAGTGAAAGGCCTGGGCTACTGAAATCATGTCCATGCTTGATTCTTCCAGACCTGACCTTTCCGCAGGAGCTGTGAAATATCGAACCTTTGGATGTTGCTTTGCATGAAGGATCTGGTTCTCACTGGCGTCGCTGGCCGCCACTTTGTCGAAATAGTTGGCTAAAGCAACGGCGGCCTGACCATTTCCGGTGGCGCAATCCCAGACATGGTGGTGGTTCTGAGTGATGGACGCCAGCCAGGCGTAGAGCGATTGGGGATAGATCGGCCTGAATCGGGTGTAGTCTTCAGATTGTTTGGAAAAATGGTCCTTAAAGGTCATAAACTCACTCCTGCGCCCATGATACCAAAGATGGCCAGGATTTGTTAACTGTTAGAATTCATAACCTTTAATATAATAATTGAAATTGTCAGTCTCGTCGTCCGCATTGAAAATGTAGACCAGATTATTTCTAACGCCCATGCAGAGACCTTCCAAAACCAACGGTTGGCCCATGCGCTGTCCGGTTAAGTCCAATCGCTGAATTACCTGCAGGTTGTTTTGGGCGTCTTCCGGGTCCGGTGTTTCATAAGCAACAAAGAAGCCGTCTCCGGCGTCCCCGAAATAGTTGATTCGAGACCAGCTTTGCCACCAACGCAACATCTGCTTATTGCTTTCAAATCCCTCGGCCATTTTCTCGGGCGGATGCACCCAATATTTCAAATTCAAGGCCAGCGAGTTCGGTTCAAAAGGCTCGTCGATGCTGCTCTGACGCTCTTTCTCCCGTGCCGCTTTGTCATAGATCCTTATTTTGGGCTCCAATTGATCCATCAGGAAATATCGATCGCCCTGGCGGCTGATCCAGAAGAGCTTGAAGTTCATGCGCAGATTCCGTTGCATTTCGCTTATTTTTTTGAATCGCAGCGGGGTGGTGTGAATTTCAAGGTTGTCTTGGCCGATCTTAAACTGGATTTCCTGGATGACGGTCGGGTAGTTCTTTGAATAGGGATTATAGGCAGAGTTGTCCACCAG
>JBNKOV010000417.1:0-5303 GCA_050294955.1 Holophagae bacterium | reverse complement strand
CATTTTTAAAGTAAGAGAGCAGTCCAAGGCTATGAACGGCCCTCGCATTGTGGCGGCGGGTCCGTTGCTCGATGGTGTCTTGGAAATGTCGAAAGCTATAAAAGTGGAAACCCCGGAAGAGGCCCGTGAGGTTGTGCGTAGGCAAAAGTCCGCTGGGGCCGATTTCTTGAAGGTGTACAACTTCCTAAAGCCTGAGGTCTATCGGGCCATTTTGGATGAAGCTGGCAAATTGGGGATGCCTGTCGCCGGCCACCTCCCCCATGCAATCTCACCAGAAGAAGCGGCTTCACTTGGACAGCGCAGTATTGAGCATCTAGGGGAGCAACGGCTTGTGGCGCTTTGCGAAGATCAGGCAAAAAGGGAGACCCTTTTTAAATTGTTCCGTGATCATAAGACCTGGCAAACCCCCACATTGCTGGTAAACGATACTGTTCGCCAATATCCCCAGGCAAAGGACAAACCGCTTTCAAAATTTGCCACCGACTCTATGAAACGGGATTGGGCTCATTTAGAGGAAATCTCTTTTAAAAATCTAGACGCTGCATACCTTGAAAAGTTAAAAAAGGATCGTGCGGGCGCTATGGCTTTGACCGCGGCCATGCAGGATGCCGGTGTTGGAATTCTCGCCGGAACAGACCTTATCGTTCCGTTCATCCTTCCGGGCTTTGGTCTGCACGACGAGCTTGCCTTGCTGGTTGAGGCTGGTTTGTCGCCGATGCAGGCAATTCAGGCCGCTACGCGAAACCCCGCTCAATACCTGGGCCGGCATGACTTGGGAACCATTGAGGTGGGCAAGAAGGCCGATCTGGTGTTGTTGAACAAAAACCCTTTGGAGAATATCAGGCATACCAGAGGAATCCATGCTGTTGTCATTGACGGACATCTTCGGCTGCGTGATGATCTTGATCGCCTTTTGAAGGAAGTCTCGGAGCGCTAACCTAACCAGGAGCCAGGGGCGTCTGGTTGGCTGGAAGCAATAAATCGACAAACTCCAGTTTTTCCGGTTCCGCCTCCGCCGCTTTTCGCCAGAGTTTGACCGATTCTAGACGGAGGATCTCCTTCATATAGGTCTCCGAAACGGGGTCTAGGGGAATGGCGTAGGTGTCGAAGCGAAAGGCCACAGGCGCATACATGACATCGGCGATAGAGAATTTTCCAAAAAGCCAGGGTCCGCCCTGGCCAAATTCTTTGCGGCAGGAGGTCCAGATCTCCCGGATTCGAGCGATCTGTTTCAAGCAATCGTCAGAAAGGTCTTTTTGATCTAAAGGATTCTTTGTTCTGATATTTTGCGGCAGTTCATTGCGTACGGCCATGAACCCAGAATGCATTTCCGCTGTGACCGAGCGAGCCCGAGCCCGCGCATGGTGGCTGGTTGGCCAACCCACTGCGTTCGGGTTGTTTTCCAGAACGTATTCCATGATGGCCATAGAGTCCCAAACTGAAATATTGTCGTCAATAAGCACAGGAACCTTGCCTGCAGGCGTATAGGATTCCAGCTCTTCCCTCCAGTATTGGGAGAAAAGGGCGATTTTAATTTCTTCAAAGGCTATATCGCTTTCCTTCAGGTAGAGCCATGCGCGAAGCGACCAAGATGAGTAGTTTTTGTTGCCTATTACCAGTTTATACATCTGGAACAACCTCCTAGCTTCCATGTTGTTCACCAGCATACTAGCCGATAATTTAACAGGAAGGTAGGAAAAAAATCAAAAAAAATGTATCAGGAATCAAACCGCAAGCCACTAATAAGTTGGGAGTGTGGTTTCAAAAATTCAATTTTATAAGGAGAAGCGAGATGAAAAAGTACTTCAGCTTGATTGCATTGACTTTAATCACTTTTTCCGTTCAGGCCCAAGACATTGGTTCCCTAATGGAAGAGTGGAATGAGGCCCTTGCAGATCAAGGACTTGGCGTGCAGATCCATCGTGTTGAGTACATGGTGGATCCAAATGCCGGCATGGAAATTATGGGCAGAACCATTTTTGCCAACGACCGAACCCTTACCTTGAATACCCGGTGGGTTCCCAACGATCCCCGCCGTCTGGCAGACGGAAACAATCTTACCTACCTCCAGGACCCCAGATACGCCCTGGCGAATGGCTCCATTAATAGCGAACCCATCATTGACAACACTTTTGAAGTATGGGACAACGCAACGCCCTGCTCCAATCTGCCTCTAGTGAAGCGTCCCTTCACTGGGGTTGAGCCCAATTTTGTTTTGGGGCTTATTTTTGGTTTTGCTGGAGATCCTTTCCAGGCCGATATCACAACGACCGGGTTCCTGCCTGGGTTTGTTTTTGACCTCATCGCCAATAATGGCAGTCAGTATATTCTGGGCGCCACCTTCACGCTCAATTTTATTGATCAGAATGGAAACCCCACTGATATCAATGGTGATGGATATATCGACGTGGCCCTGAAAGAAGTCTGGTACAATGACGCCTTTCTTTGGAGCACCGATGGTGTTGGCGGCATCGATATCGGCAGCGTTGCACTCCATGAAAATGGTCACGCTTTGGGATTGGGGCACTTCGGAACTATCTTCACCAATCCAAGCGGCAAGTTGCATGTCTCCCCACGAGCCCTTATGAATGCATCCTATTTGGGTGTTGTTCCAGAGCCCATGGGCACCGATAATGCAGCCCACTGCATCATCTATGGCAGTTGGCCAAACCAGTAAGAATTCCCGTCGCTTTTTGCGGCAGCACAAGGGGAGCGGACCTGGTTTTCCAGGTCCGTTTTAGTTTGGGGCAGCGAACAGAGCTCCATTTGATGGCTTTTGGATATCCGAACGGCAAGCGGGGATCGATGTTCCGTTGTCGGATGAGTCGCTTATTGTTTGTGGTGACTTTTTGTTGAGCAAGTTCTTCACTCATGGTCTAAGGATAGCGTTCACCTACGCTGGTTTGTCGCTCATTCTTGGCGGTTTGAGGCATCTTGGGCGTGGGTTTCACTGGTGATAGAAGGTTCGTTCCTCTCCCCAGGAACCATTGAATTGAGCCTTTTC
Organism: Holophagae bacterium; assembly: GCA_050294955.1. Taxonomy (GTDB): domain Bacteria; phylum Acidobacteriota; class Holophagae; order Acanthopleuribacterales; family Acanthopleuribacteraceae; genus JBNKOV01. The sequence goes on along the minus strand of JBNKOV010000417.1, from coordinate 2,299 downwards.
AATCCGGCCTTATCCTGAGTCTGTAACTCGCTGGCTTCAAGCTTTTTCCCTGTTTGCCGCTTGTTTGGCGTTTGCATGGGCTGTTTTTCTCAGCCTTGGGGAGGTTGCGCCTTCGAGCCCGACCTTTTTCCGCTATTTGTATAGGGTTTCCCCGGTTTTAAGCCCTATTTTCAGGCCGGTGTTTTGGCGTGGCTCGCCAACAAATCTTGAATCATGCAGGTCCAGCCAAAACTGAATCGGTGGTATCGACCGGAGACCAGCTCAGGGATCATTTGCTTTAACCTACGGAGTAATGCGCTGTGCAAGGAGGCTCTTACCTGGTAATGTTTTATAAATTCTCTTATCTTGTCCGCTCCGGCATTTTCGCCATCCATGGGAGCGAGGCACTCCAATCTGTCTACCGCCATCTCCCAACAATGGAGTCGTCGCTCCCATTTTCCACCCAGGCCGTCTAATTTAAGAAAGGGCTCTTTGAATCTTTGCGGTTTAGGATGGCCATCCAATTGGCGTAGAGAGAGGGAACGGGTGATGAGTGTCACCGGCGTCATGGCGCAGAGCATCAGACCTATCCAGCCGTGGTGGGTCCAGCCCATGGGGATGGGAAAGATCCAGCGGAGGTGTGTGGCGCGAAACGCCATGCAGGGAGATCTGCAAATATGGTGTTTTAGAATGGAGCCAAGCGGATCGCGGGTAAATCGAAAAAGCGCTTGACGATCAAAATGCGCTTCATCCCAAATTGTAGGTCCGAGAGGCTCCAAATCCCGATCCACTAAGCTGGCGTTGAATAGAACCAGCCCTGTATTGGGGTTCTCCAGAAATGCCCTTTCTATTGCCGCCAATTTTTCCGGCAACCATAAATCCCATCTATCGCAGCATACTATGATATCTCCCTTGCACAATCCCATAGCTTTGAGTGTGCTGCCTGAAGCGCCCAATTTGGTTCCGTTGCGATGGATGTGAACAGGGAAGCGGGCCTTGTTCTTAAGGTCAAGGAGTCTGGCCTGGCCCACTGGTCCTAAATGATCCACGCAGATGACGACCTCCAGGGGAGATCGACTCTGGTCTAGGATGCTGTTTAACAGACACTCCGGAATGCTGCGAGCTTCCACAGAGGAAATAACCACAGAAATACCGAGAGATTTTCCAGATTTGGCTTTCAAAGTCATGGTTCCTTGCTTGCTATAGGAATTTCAGGGAGATGACGACGGTTGTCGCTATTATCTGAGACATCCTGGGTTGGGCGGGAATATCTCCTTTTTTTAGGAGACTGGGGCTTGTATAGCCAATTGGCTGACGAAATCCTGGCCCCTTAAGAAAAAAGTAAGCAAAACCAAGGCCAAGATATGAGCTATCCCTTTGGGGAAGCAACCATCAACGTGAGGGTTCTGCTCAGCCACAGAGCGCCCAATCCAAGAAATACGTTTGCGGCCACATAGGCCGAAGCTAATTTGAAACGACCAACCGTCATCAGGTCGAATGTCTCGTAACCAAAAGTAGAGAAAGTCGTTAAGGAACCTAGAAACCCCGTAATCAACAAGAGACGCATTGGCGGCGTGAACCACTCGCGGGTTTCAACCAGTGTCATCAAAGAACCAATGAGAAGGCAACCCAGAACATTCACCAGAAAGGTGCCAATAGGGAAGAGTCCGCCATAGGCCCGGTGAGCCCATCCTGAAATTAAAAACCTGGATATAGCGCCAAAGAAACCGCCGCATCCCACTGCCAACAACTGAGTCAACACATCTAATCTCCTGAGAGGCGTACTGTTACATGCAAGTCATCTTTCAACCAGGAACCTGAATAACGCAGTGTTGCAGATCCGGGCTGCTTGAGGAAAACCGGCGGCGTTACCGAGCCAAGAGATAAAAGGTCGCCCTTTTTCAAAGCGGATCCACGGGCCACAACCGCATCTCTTATCCACATTACCGCTTTTAGGGGGTGACCCATTAATGCAGCCGTTTTGCCCGATGCCAGTACGTTCCCTTTTTCGTCTAACATCTCAACATTCATATCGGCCAGTCCATCCAACCAAAGCGCTGAATCTATGGGAACTTTGGCACCCAGGACCCCAGCGCGAGCGCCTGTGTTCACGGCGACAATCGCGGGAGCGGAAAGCGGCGCTTCTGGAGAGTAGACCAGATCCGCCAATTCGATAAAAGGAAAAACTGCATCCAGGGCGGCCAGGACTTCCGCTTCATTGGTCGCACGATTAATTTTCTCATCTCCCACTCTTACCACAAGATCCCCCTCCAGCATGGGGCGAGAGCCAAAGGCCAGACTTGTCTTTGCGCCGTTGGGC
>JBNKOV010000416.1:0-5313 GCA_050294955.1 Holophagae bacterium | reverse complement strand
AGACCCATGGTTCGCGCCCGGCTGATGACCACCATAGGCCTTGCGTTTCAGGGGTTGGGCGATTATGAAGAGGCCTATCCTCTTCTAAAAGAAGCGCTAACCCTCAATCGCCAGCTTTACGGGGCGCATGGAGAGGAGACGGCCCAGAGTTTGAACTATCTCGCTGTGCTTCACCATTTCAGAGGGGAGGTGGCGGAGGCGGAAGCCCATTATTTGCGGGCCCTTGAGACGGCCATCGAGGCGAAGGGCAATCACAATACGCTCACCGCTCAAATAAAGACCGATCTGGGCAGCCTCAGGTTCATGCAGAATCGGCTGAAAGAGGCGGAATCGCTCACGCGAGAGGCCCTTCAAACCAAGGAATCTCTGTTGGGTAGAGACGACCCGGCCCTGGCGATGGAGTTGCAGAATCTTGCGGCCATTCTTTTTACCCAAGGAGAAAGCCAGGAGGCGGGGAAGCTGTATGCAAGGGACCTGGCTCTGGTTCGCAACACACTGGGGGTCAATCACCCCGAGTATTTATCTCGCTTGAACAATCTGGCCATGTTCGAGTTGCGCCATGGATCGAGAAGTCGGGCCGAAGAATTGGGTCGGGAACTGGTTCAACGATCCTCATTTATCCTGGGCGAACAACATCCCCAATTGGCCCACCGCCTTCAAACCCTTGGCTTTATACTTCGGGTTCGCGGCAAGTGGGATGAATCTGAAGAGGCGCTTCAGCATGCTTACGCCATCAGGCTGCTTCACTTTGGGCCAGAGCACGCCAATATTGGGGAGTCTTTTTTTCAGCTCGGCATGTTGGAAGCGGCCCAAATGGAGTCCGCTTCTGCTGCGTCGTGGTTTCGCAAGGCCTTGGCGATACAAAGGAAAGCCCTGCCGGAAGGGTCCTACGCAATTGGCGAGACCTTGACTGAGCTGGTGATGGCGCTCACGGATCAGGGCGGGGGAGAGTTGCGGGAGGCGGCGTCTCTAATCGGAGAGGCGGTCCACGCGGTTACCGCCTTGAACGATCGATTTTTAATGCCCCGCGCCGAATTCGCCCAGGCATGGCTTCAGGCTTGCGAGGGTGAAGGAGACCTTGCAGAACCACAATTGTTACAATCGTTTAAGAGCTTGTCTCGACAGCCGGGCAACGCCAGCGCAGCGCGGCATCGCGCCACCCGATTTTATTTGGAGCGCCAGCAGCCCGCCTGCTTGGACCATGTGAACGACGTTTCCGAGTTTTAGGCTCCGGTTCCTCCGGTGGTGGGTCGCGTGCCTACCTCGATTGTGGGATCCCAAACAACGTATTTCACTTCTCCTGTGGCCACATGGGTCATTTTCACCAGGAGCGCGTAGGACAAGCCGCCATAGTCGCCGGAATAGGCGAAATAGGCCCTGTTCTCGTCGCAGAGATGGATATCGTAGATTTCGGCATCGCTGTCGTGCTCGGTGGTGGCGCCCTTGCCGTAGATGGTGGTGCTGTCGAAATCTTCAAAACAGGCGCGCCAGTCCTCGGATTCCGAGCGAGACATCATGATTAAATTGCTGTTCCTGTTCAAGACCATCTTCGTGCCGTCTTGCTCTATATTCTTCTGTTCGTTGTTGTTGTCGGGGTTGATATCCCCAATGTAGCGGGTGCAGATAAGGGGTATCTCGTCGGCTTGATCCTTGAAACGGCGATAGATGGAGTTCTCATCCCATTGGGCAAAATCTGAGGACATGTCTTTTAATCGGCCCTTAATCGTGGTTGGATCTGGCACGGTGAACTCCGCCAGCTCCAGGTCGTTCATAACGGGAGGCGGCGTTTCTTCCAATTCCGCATGGCCGTGATGATGGTAGCCGGTGAGATCTGAATCTTCCTCCATCCACTGGGAAAGCACCAGGCCGGTTGCATAATCGGGGGGCTCAACGTACATGTCTACCATGATTTCGTGTTTTTTTCGGGCCAGGCTCCAGATGTTCAAGGCGCCAATAAAGCCGTTTAAGCTAGCGTCGCCATCGCCTTTTAACGCATTGATCGCCTCTTGAGCCGCATCCACTTCAAGGTTCATGTCATCCCACGAGTGATGGTCTTCTGGGAGAATGCCCACCATCAGGGGACTGGCCTTGAATTGATGATCTTCCGAGAGCTGGCTCTCTGAAGCGAGCTTGCCATTGATGTAGATGTTCAACTTGCGATCTTCATCCAGCACAATGGCGAGATGGGTCCAGACATTGGGCTCCACCACACAGGGCGCTTGGACATGGCTGTGACCTTCTCCGGGGTGAAAGCCCACTTGATCCCTGCCCAGAGTTAGGGCGAAATCGGCAGTTATCAAACCGTGTAAATGTGCGGTCATCTTCAACTTAACCCATACTTCAAGGGTAAAGCCCTTCCATTCTCTGTCGGATTTAAAACCTTGCCACTCCAGCCATGCGTCCCCTGAGAGATGCAACGCCCGAGTCTTATTCTTTAAATTGATAAAACCAGCCAAAATCTACCCCCTATTATTTCGGTTCATAATCAAGAACAAGCGCTGCTTGGCTTGAGTCCATTCTCGTTTCACCGTTGCAAGAGACACGTCGAGCAGGGACGCGACCTCCTGGTTCCCCAATCCTGCGAAAACGCGCCATTCCAGGATGCGCACCGCCCGGGGGTTTTCTTTTTCAAAGACTTCCATGGCCCGCTCCAGGGTCATCAGGGTGGGCAGGTCGATGGAGCCCATTAGGTTGGTGTCGGTTTCTTCGTTCAAGGTTACTTTGAGATTGCCGCCTCTTTTGGCTGTAAGACGTTTACGGGCCTGTTCCACCAGGATACGGCGCATCATGCGTCCCGCCATGGCGAAGAAATGTTTTCTGTCTTTGAAGGCAATCTTCTCGCCATCGGCCATGCGCAGATAAACCTCGCTGACCAGGGCAGTTGCGCAGAGGGTCTGCCCTTCATTTTCAAAAGAGAAATAGCGGCCCGCCATCATTCTCAAACGTTGGTAAACCGCAGGAAGCAATTTCTCGAAAGCGGCGCTGTCCCCCTGGCCCCATTCTTTAAGGAGCAGGGTCACCTCGGTTAATACGCCTTCTTCGCTTTCAGAACCCCTATTCATGATGCGTCACCATCCTTCCAGCTTAAACAGAGCATATCATACAGACCCCATTGGAGTCCAAAACTTGATTTCGGGGTTCGGGTTCTCATGATCTGGGTCTTGCGATACCCGTTTCCCCATTGAAGGTCATTACTGGCTTTCGGAGAATACCTCAACCAAACCCAGTTTTTCCAAGTTAATAGCGGCTGGGACCGTGAAGTTGTAACGCTCGGTTTTGCTCTTGCGATCCTTGCTGACCGGGTCGCCAACAGGAACAAAACTCTGGCAAAGTAATTGTCCTTTTTGGGAGTAGAATCGGAACCGGGCCAAGGTGTCCTTGCGGGTTTGAGAAAAGTCTACAGACAGAAGGTGATCTGAACCTTGCATGCCACCTTTAAACAGCTCTTTTACTCGATTGGGAACGGGCGACCCATCGGCATTTCGACCTCGCGCGTCCACGTGCATGACCTTGAAAAAAGTAACGCCTTTTCTTTCATAGGCAACCGGCAGCCCGGAAATGCGGCGTTGAACTGCTGTTTTGGTTTTCTTTCTAGGCGCGGGACCCTTGACCCGCATGGAGAAGTACTGAATTGAGCGAACCTTTTTTCTTTCAATGGAAACCGTTGTCCCTTCCTCCTCCCATGTATAAAAAAGGCGATCTTCGTTGAGATCGGAGGCGGTTTTGATAACAGTTCCATCGTTGAGGGTAAGCACAACGCCGTCGATATAATGATGCTCTTGTGGGAGAAAAGCGAGCAATAACAGAAGGTTCAGCAAATCATGCTCCTTTGTCTAGGGGAATATCATAGCAAGGATTGAGATATCAGACAAGCTCCCTGGTGAGTTTGAAGCGGGTTAAAAGATCTTGGAGTTCACGGGTCATGCCGCCCAGGTTCAAGGCGGACTCTGCGATGCCGTTTACCTCGCCGGACGAGTTCTGGGCGACGCTTTTCAGTTCTTCGATTTCTCTGAAAAGGTTCTCGCTTTGGCGAGTTTGTTCCTCGCAGGCTTTGGCGATTTGCTGGATGAGATGGGATACTTCGCCGGAGCTGCTGACGATCTGTTCAAGAGCGGCGCCTGCTCGGGCCGCCAACTCCTTGCCTTCGGCGACCTGCTCACCGCCTGCGGCCATTTCGTGGGTTACCTGATCCGCCTCGGCTTGAACGGTTTCAATCATTTTTGCGATACGCTCTGTTTCCACCGTAGTTTGGCGAGCCAGTTCCTTAACTTCCTCGGCGATCACCCCAAAACCCTTGCCCAATGCTCCGGCGTGTGACGCCTCAATGGCAGCATTCAAGGCCAGGAGATTGGTCTTTTCGGCAATGCCCCGAATCACGGATACAATGTCGCCAATCCGGTTGGTGGACTGGCCCAGGGAGTGAATGGAACGAGAGGATTGGTTTACCAGATCCGCGATCTCCTCCATTTTCACCACGGTCTTGCGGACCACCTCGCCGCCCTCAGACGCCATGGCGCCGTTCCGTTCGGCCGATTCCGCTGTTGACCGGGCATTATCCGCATTTTCCGCAATTATTTCAACGATTTGCGATGTGGATGCGGCGATGGAGGCGGCTTTATCGGTTTGTATCTGACTGTCGCTGGTTAACTTGCCCGTGGCTTCCGCGATCTGGTCGGAGGTGTGCGCTGTCACTTCAACGGCTTGATACACCTCTGAAATGGCTTCTCGAACCCGGTTCACGGCCAAATTAAAACCCTCGCACAGTCTGCCGATATCGTCTTTTTTCATAACGGCCAACTGGCTGGTCAGGTCTCCGTTGGCCAGCTTCTCCATTTCCTTTAAAATGCGCTCAACGCTCTGATCCATATACTGGTTGGACTCTTCAATCTTCCTACTGGTCTGCTCCGTTTTCTGGCGGGATTCCCGTTCGGAATCAAGGGCCTGGCGGTTGATGTAATCGAAAACCAGGGAGGCCGCAGTAATCACAAATGCGGCCCCCAAATAGTGGAACCAGTCCAGGAAGTGGACCCAGGCTTTGTGTCCTTGTCTATCCATAAAGTTGGGAAAGGTGAAGCCCAAGAGTTCGGCGGCGTAGGTGCCTCCCAAAATGACCATGACCACCAGCAGCCAGATGCGTCCTGCGCGGCCTCCTGCCACCAGGGTGGCGAAAACCGGGGTTAGGGTCCACCATGGGTTGCCGCTGAAGACCGCGCCTCCTGAGGTCACCATAATGGTTCCCATCATCATGGTGAGAAAAAAGCCGCAGAGGTGCATGGTCTTATGCAGCTTGCCCGTTTTCTTGAGGTAAAAGGG
>JBNKOV010000415.1:0-5314 GCA_050294955.1 Holophagae bacterium | reverse complement strand
TTATGGATTCAAATATAGTTGTTGAAATATTTGAATTGGCCGACGGCTTGATCCAGCCGGGTCAAACCTCAGGGGCGGCCAACGCTTGCGCCTACGGCTGGCCAAAACCCGATAAAGATGCTATCGGCGAGGCGAACCAAAAGGCCATGCGGGCTTACTTGGACGCAACCAGAAAAGCCCAAATGAATGGGGAGACGCCTCCGCAAATGCCTGCCATGGTTGGTGAAGACGCCGAAGTTTTTTTCAATTTCACGCCCATGGGCTCCACCGAAGGCGCTGAGGTGGCCATGAACGCCAATATCGAAAATCTTCGCAAAGGCGTTACGGGCGGCAAAGATGGGATTACCGCAACCTTCAAGATCGATTTCGATGTAGAGGTGCAAGACGTTGGCGACCAGGCCGTATGGAGCACCGGGCGCCATCAGCTAATGGTTCGCAAAGACCACATGCTTCTTTACCTCACCATTAAAGCCATGTCAACCGCAGACCAAGACCTGGCGAGGGCCAAGGCCCTCATGAACCGCATTATTTCCAGGCTTTAAAGCCACGTCCACCCGGTCAATGGCCGGGTGGATTATCCTTTTTACTGGATTTTTGCAGGAGCCTGGCTTTAATTCAGGGCGTTGAAAGTCCTGGCGAGCATGAGGGCCAATATGGAGCATTGGTCTTGTTTTAAAGGCGTTCTCCTCTGCGATTCGAAAAGTGGATCGGAGCCTGGGTTGAGGGCTTGTAGAGTCTGGGTGAACCCAACCCTAATAACCTGAGGGTGTATTATCAAAAAAACCTTTTTCCTCATTTTTTTTAGACCGAGGTCACGCCTCGTTCGTCCTAATCTGGTGTGAGAAAGGTTGCCGGGAGGCGCTGGCCCCTTGATTGCGATTTACGGTTTGTCCCAGACCCATAAACAAAGCAGTTGTTTCGATCCGTTTGGTGGCATGGATGGCGGCGGCTTTGTGTTAAACTTATTATGGGATTTTTTACGGAAGGTGGAGCCTTGACCTCGGAAAACGCAACAATAACAGATGAAGAAAACGAAGCGCCTGCGCGTCCTGTGATCAGGCTGGGCAGGAAGCGGTTTGGTCAATATCTCATTGAACGCAACCGCATTACGCCAAAAGATTTGGAGCGGGCGCTCGCCCTGCAAAGACAATCTGGAACCAAGATTGGCAAGATCCTGGTTGATATGGGCTTTCTCACCGAGAAAGACGCCTGCCAGGTGCTTTGTGAACAATTGGGTTACCCCTATTTAGATCCGGAGCAGATTCCGGACAACCCTCCGGACATTCTGGAGCAGGTTACACTTAAGTTTTTAAAAGCCAATCACATTCTCCCCTTGTCATTTCATGACGACAACAAGGTGCTTCACATTGCCGTTGAAGACCCAAAGAACCAGGTGGTTCTGGAGAGCCTGAGAACACAGGTGGAATGTCGACTGCAAATCTCTCTCTGCATGCCCTCAGAAATTCAGGACGCTCTGGAGCGGTTCTTCGGAGATGGCGTGAGCCAGCTTGAGAAAATTGTAGACGGCGTAGACGAGCTTAATGAAGATTACGACGATGTTGAGCATCTCAAGGATCTCGCCTCTGAAGCGCCGGTCATCCGACTGGTGAACCTGATCATCAGCAGGGCTGTAGAAAATAGGGCCTCGGATATTCATATCGAACCTTTTGAAAAGGTCCTCAAGGTGCGTTACCGTATCGACGGCGTTTTAAAAGAAATGGAGTCGCCGCCTCGGGGCCTGGCTCCTGCGGTCATCTCGCGAATCAAGATTATCTCCAAGTTGGACATTGCTGAAAAGCGCGTGCCTCAAGATGGTCGTTTGAAGATGCGCATTTTGGGCAAGGAAATTGATTTCAGGGTCTCCACCGTGCCCACCCTCTACGGCGAGTCGGTGGTTCTGCGTCTTCTGGACAAAGAATCCGTGGCGCTTATTGAACTGTCCGGGCTGGGCATGTCTGAGCAGGTCGTGAAGGATTTCAACGACATCATCGCCTGCCCCCACGGCATTGCGCTGGTTTCCGGACCCACAGGCAGTGGTAAAACGACCACGCTTTACGCATGTCTCAACCAACTGAACGACTCCGAGAAGAAAATCCTCACGGTCGAGAACCCGGTTGAATATCAGCTTGAAGGCATTAACCAGATCCATGTGAACACCAAGGTGGGCCTGTCTTTCGCCACGGGTTTGAAGACCATGATGCGGCAAGATCCGGACATCATCATGGTTGGTGAGATTCGTGACACGGAAACTGCAGAAATCTCCATCCAAGCCAGCTTAACCGGTCATATGGTGTTCTCCACCATTCACACCAATGACGCTGCTGGCGCCGTGAACCGACTGTTGGACATGGGCATCGACGATTACCTGCTGGTCTCCACCCTGTTGGGCGTTCTGGGACAACGTCTTGTTCGGGTCATTTGCCCTCACTGCAAAGAAGGGTTCCATCCCGATGTGGGCTATCACAAGCATATCTATAAACTTGTGGAAGACCCCACGGAAGCCCTCTTCTATCAAGGCAAGGGCTGTAAACTATGCGGCGGCACGGGTTACAAGGGCCGTCAAGGGATTTATGAACTTTTCAAAATGGACGATGAAATTCGGCATCTCATTATGCAGAAACCCGATATTGGCGCTATTCGCGGGTTGGCCCGGAAAAAAGGCATGCGCTTCATGCGGGAAGATGGATGGAGCAAAGTCCTGGACGGAGTCACCTCCGTTGAAGAATTATTCCGTGTAACCCAAGAGGACTTCTAATGCCTACCTTCTTCTATAAAGCAACCAATACCAGTGGGAAGATAGAGACGGGCACTTTGGAAGTCAGCAGCAAGAAGGCTGCGCTGCAAAAACTGGAACACATGGGTCTGTTCCCCATCAAGGTGAGCGACGATCAGAACCGCAAGCGTGAAATCCATTTCAAGGCGATCGACCTGAAAGACTATCTGCCGTCCAACAGGATCAGCGGACAGAACGTATTGGATTTTACCGACAAGTTGGGAACCATGCTTCGTTCCGGTTTGCCCCTGGCAAAGGCGCTCAATCTTGTGATTGAAACTACGGCTCATGAGCCCACTAAGGATGTTGCCCGCCAGATCTTAAAAGACGTTTCGGCGGGTAAAACCTTTGCCGACTCTCTGGCCAAGCATCCCAAGGTTTTTGAGCGGCTCTACATTAACATGGTGAGAACCGGCGAGGCGGCTGGCGTTCTGGAACAGGTTCTGGACAATGTGCGGGACTATCTTCAGCGCCGCCAGGAAATGAAAAGCTTTCTTATTTCCTCGCTTATCTACCCCAGCATCCTGCTATTCACCGGACTTGGCACGGTTATGGTTCTGGTCTTCTTCGTGTTGCCCAGGTTCCAAGAGGTCTTTGATCAGGTGGGTCAGGAGCTTCCCTGGATTACCCAACTCATGGTGGATATTACCTCATTTCTATCCTCCTATAAGTACCTGCTTATCATTGTCGTGTTAGGCAGTTGGTTTGGCTTTAAACATTGGGTTAGCCAGCCCGAAGGGCGCTATAAATGGGACTCTATCAAGTTGAAACTGCCCTTGTTGGGCAATATCTTTACCGAAATTGAAGTCAACCGATTCTCTCAGACCCTCGGCATTCTGCTGCGCAGTTCCGTGTCCCTGCTGGAAGCCATGGCGATTGCCCGTGATATCTCAGACAATAAGGTCTTCGAGAAATCCATGGACCCCATTATCAAGGGCATTAAAAAGGGCGACGGCATGAGCATGCCCATGGTCCAAGCCGGGGTATTTCCCAAAATGGCGGTTCACCTCGTCACAGTAGGCGAGGAGACCGGAACATTGGGCGATATGTTCACCAAAATAGCGGCCATTTATCAGGCCAGTCTGGAAAAAACCATCAAGCGGGTTCTGGCAATGTTCGAACCCATAATGATTTTAATTATGTTCGTGGTAGTCGGCTTTATTGTTGCCGCCATGCTGATGGCCGTAACAAGCCTGAGCACCACATCTTTTTAAGTTTCAAGGAGTGATCTCATGAATGCAATGCGAAAAACAAGAGCGTTTACGCTTGTTGAAATGATGGCGGTGGTTGTGATCATCGGCATTCTGGCCGCAGTCATTGCGCCAAAGTTCTTCGGCCAGGTGAACGAAGCGCAAATCGTTCGAGCGCGCCAGGATATCGAGGCGCTGAAAAAGGCAGCCACCTTCTTTAAGTTCCACACAAACAAGTTCCCCGAAGAACTGCGAGACCTGGTTCGTGAGCCTGACAATGCTCGCGGCTGGAAGGGACCTTACATTGAGCGTCTTCCAAGAGATCCCTGGGACAACGAATATCAATTTCGTTCCCCTGGCAATGATGGCCGTGAATTCGACATCTGGAGCCTCGGTCAGGATGAGAAGGAAGGCGGCGAAGGAATGGACGCCGATATAACCAGTTGGGTTGAAGATGAATAGACGCTAGCGTCTCATAAACAGGACCAGGTTTGGGTACGAGGTCTCGAAATGTCAAATCGTGGAAAAAAAGAAGGGTTCTCCCTACTGGAAATGATGGCGGTGGTCATTATCATCCTGTGCCTGCTGGGTCTTACCGCGATTACCTTTTCCCGCGCTCAGCCGGGAACCCAGATCAAGACCGATGCGGCCAATACCATTTCCTTTTTGCGAAACATGTGGGATCTGGTAAAGGCCGGTGGTTCATCGCTTGTGCTGCAACCCGACTATGAAAGTGGGCGTTTCTTCTATATCGATCCTCGAACAGGCGTGCAATCCGAAGCCGAGTTCACCTCGGATGCAGTCGTGATTGGCGTGCGAATCAACGATCGAATCTACAATCAAGGATCTTTCACCCCGCCGGGCGACAACGAGGAAGAATATGGCGACTCTCTGGAAGGCGTCAATAATCTCTACCTCTCCGAAGGTCGCGGTCTCACCCGCGTGGGTCTGATATTTGCAATACCCGAAAAGGATCAGCTCACCCATATCACCATGGCCAGCCTGAACCTCATAACAGGCAAGGGAAAGATCAAATCCATGGACGAAGAAGAGTTGCAACAGTTGATCATGATGTCTCAGGAGGCGGCAGCTTATGAAGATTATTAATTCCGCCTCCAGCAAAGCGCCTATTTCTCCGGGTTTTACCCTTATCGAGGTCATGGCGGCCCTGGCCATTCTCTCCATTGCCCTGGTGGTCCTGATCCGAAGTCAGACCGTGTCCCTCAGCAATGTGGCCAACATCAAGAACTACGAGCGAGCCGTTTTCGTTACCGAAAACGCCCTTCACTGGACCTTTCTGGACCTCAATGAAGCTGAGAGTTGGGAAGAGTTTGGCAATATCACCACAGAA
>JBNKOV010000414.1:0-5316 GCA_050294955.1 Holophagae bacterium | reverse complement strand
GCGTCTCCCTGGTACACAATGGGATTTTTTGTGGCGCCAATGACAATGCCGGTTTTGGACGCGAGAACCTGAGCGTGTCGGTTGCCCTGAACATCGTTAATGCGGCCAAGGCTCTGGCCCTTTTTTACTTTGGCTCCAAGCTCCACTTCGGCTTGATACAATCCGCCTCGTTTAGCCCTAACCCAGGTGCTGTCCGATGTAATGAGAGGGTTTTGGATGGAGCAGGTTGGGTACTCGTCGATCATGCCGATGTGGTTCATAATGCGGTAAAGGCCTTGGGTGCATTCTACAATATAGTCTTCGTTAAAACGCAGTGCTTCGCCCAATTCAATCAGAATATTGGGGATATTCATTTTGTTGGCGGCAGATCTCAAGGTGCCCTTGGTGGAGCTGTTGGTTAGAATAACCGCAGGTTTAAAGGCTCGGGCCAGCTCAATCGAGATCTGGTTGCTTGGGTCGCATCTTATGTGAAGGTAGTTGCTGCGGTGAATAGCGCCTGTGTGGATATCCACGCCGTGAGTGGCCTTCTCGACAATTTCCTGGAGGAAAAGATGTGCGAGCCTGCCCGCCAGAGACCCGGTTTTGCTTCCGGGAAAGGACCGGTTCAGGTCCCGTCGGTCAGGCAGGTAGCGTGATTGTTGGGTGAAACCGAAGATGTTGACTACAGGCACCGCGATCAGCGTGCCCTTAATCTTTATCTTCCTGATATGTGAGAGTGTGCGACGAATGATTTCCACCCCATTAATTTCGTCGCCGTGTATGGCGGAGGATATCCAGAGCCGCGGGCCGTCCTGTCTGCCACGGATCACAACAACGGGCATTGACATCATGGTCTGGGCAGGGAGGAGAGCCACGGGGAGATCGATGCGTTTTCGCTCTCCGGGCCTTACTTGAACTCCTGCAATTTCAAAGTGTTCCATGGTTCCTCCCAGGATTGGGCGACCAGGTCGCCCTTGTGTTCCTAGCCCTCTTCCTCGGATTTGGGATTGGGTATGTATTCAGATTCCGGAAGCGAGTTTGAAGGAGAGGCGCCAACTGGATTGATAATGGGTTGGGATACATTACTGGGATTGAGTTGGGCTTCGAGCATTTCCTGAACAACGGGTGATCCGGGCAGGGCCTGAGGCGACTGCTTTCTCCGCTTCCTTGTTTTTGGTGGAATAAGGCCCTTCAACATCTCCAATTTACCAAAGCAAAGCAGGCGGTCTCCCGCTTCCAGAACTCTATCGACTCTGGGGTTGGGGATCACCGTTGTGCCGCGGTATAGGGTGAGGATATTGGCGTCGCTTTCTGCAAGGGAAGATTTGTTGATGGCAACCCCTTCATACTTGGAGCCGGCAGGTATGCTGATTTCCACCACGCCGTAGCCTCGGCTAACGGTTAACCTCTGGCGCAGATCGATTTCGGGGAAAACAACCTGATTCGATATATAGTCCATAATGGCGCCAGCAATATCCAGCTTGGTGGCGCCTTCGATACCCTCCAGGCCAGGGGAGGAGTTGATCTCCATAACCTCGGGTCCGTTTTTACCTTCCAGCATGTCCACGCCAGCCACATGAAGGCCCATGATTTGAGCGGATCGGACGGCGGTGGCGCAGTAGTTTTCATCCAGTTCTACGGGTTCTGCAAAGCCGCCTCGGTGGATATTGCTGCGGAACTCCTGTCCCTGAGCTACCCGTCGCATAGCGGCAACCACCTGGTTTCCAACGACAAAGGCTCTGATGTCCTTGCCCTTGCTTTCGGCCACAAATTTTTGGACCAGCACGTTCTGCTTCTGGCTCTGCAACATCTCAATAATGGCAGCTGCGGTTTCCACGGTTTCGGCCAGCAGCACACCAATTCCCTGGGTGCCCTCCAAGAGTTTTATGATAACCGGCGCGCCGCCAACCCGTTCAATTGCAGGGATCACGTCCTTTTTGTCTCTCACGAACGCCGTTTGGGGCATGCCAATGTGGTGACGGGTTAAAATCTGAAGGCTGCGCAATTTGTCGCGGGAGTTGGAGATGCCAGCGGAACTGGCGGATGAAAATACGTCCATTTGCTCGAATTGGCGAACCACAGCGGTGCCGTAATAGGTGATGGACGCGCCAATCCTGGGGATGATGGCGTCGTATTCGGAAAGCTTCTTTTGTCGATAAAAGAGATCGGGTTCGCCTTTCTTTAAATCGATGGCAAACTTAAGGGTATTCAGCACCTTGAGCTCATGGCCTCTTAATTGAGCTGCTTCTTTCAGCCTACGGGTGCTGTAACATTTTGGACCACAGGACAATATTGCAAGTTTCATTAATTGGGGCTCCTATTTTCCACTTTCTTGACACGTTTGGGTTTGCCCCCATAAAAAGATGAACCGGCGTCTACCAGAAACCTTTTGCGGAAAGCCTCTCTTCCCAGTAACATTCGAAACCCCATTTCGTCTCGGTTGGCAAGTGTAATTTCAATGGGCCAGGTTATGTCGAGCAGTGTGATATTTGCAGAGATAACCGGGCGAATGGTGGACTTGCCGTTGGAACTGCGCACAGAACGATGTTCCATTACGCGGGACTCTACATCGATAGAGCCTTCGCGCGAGTCTTGGAAGGGGTGAATGGCGAATCGCACCCATTCCTGACCGTCTCGTTCAAAAGTGACCAGGTTGAAGGCATGGAGCGAGGATGATCTGGCGCCGGTGTCTACCTTTGCCTTAATCATGATATTAGCCAGGTCCGGAAAATGGACCCATTCCCGCCATCCGATGATGGGTGTTGGGGGCGCTTGAATTGAGTGAGGTTTTTTTTTCGTCATTGCCAGTATTATATTCCAATTTTTACGGGGTTCACAAGCGAACAATGAACGGGGCTCATTTTTTCATGCTTGTTGGGTTGTGGTTTAAACCGCCTTGGCGTTTCGAATCATAGGGTTCTAATTTTTGGGTTTGTAGCCTGGCCCTCTTACGATCTGGCCGGGTTTGGCCCCGGTATGCACGCCGTCTTTCACCACCTGGATCCCGTTCACGAAAACGTGGGAAACCCCGGTTGCGTATTGATGACTGTTCTCAAAAGTGGCGTTGTCTTGTATTTTATTGGGATCAAAAATTACAATATCAGCAGCGTAGCCGGTGGTCAGTTGACCCCGACCCTTGATGCCCAGGTTACTTGCGGGAAGAGAGGTTAGCTTTCGCACGGCTTCCTGAAGTGGGATCACCTTTTCTTCCCGGACATACTTGCCCAACAGGCGGGCAAAATTGCCGTAGGTTCTGGGGTGGGGAGAGGATTTGAGGAAGACGCCTTCGGCCGCAGGCGAGCCGCCGTCGCTGCCAAAGCTCATATAGGGCAGGGCAATCTTCTTCTTCACATTTTCCTCGCTCATCAAGAAGTAGATGGTTCCCACCTGACTGCCATCCTCGATTACCAGGTCCATGGCGGTTTCCGCCGGAGAGGTTCCCCGCATTTCGGCAACCTCGGCCAGGGTTTTCCCGGTTAAGGGCCTTAATTCATCCGATTTAAAACCCACCAGAATCATTTTGTCGGCGCCGGCGGCATAGTAGAGGTTTTCCCATTCGTCGGTGTTCTGGTCCATTTCCGCCTTGACCCTTTTGCGTATTTCAGGGTCTTGCAGCCGTTTGGCCCATGCTTCATAACCGCCTTCCTGAACCCAGGGCGGCATGGCTGCGTCCAGACCGGTGGCCCCGGCGGTGTAGGTGTACATATTGGTGGATATGCGAACGCCCCGGGCCCGCGCCGCCTCAATCTTTTCAATGACCTGATCAAATTTGTCCCAATTTTGACGACCGCCCAATTTCAGATGATAGACTTCGGCGCTGCAGCCCGCTTTTTCAGCGATTTCAATCAGCTCGTCAAGGGATTCAAGAATGCGATTACCCTCGCTGCGCATATGAGAAATGTACATGCCGCCGTATTCCCCAGCCACCTTGGAAAGTTCGATCAGTTCCTCTGTTGAGGAATAGAATGCGGGAGCGTAGATAAGGGAGGAGCCCACGCCCATGGCGCCTTCCTCCATGGCCTCGCGGACCAGAGCCTTCATACGATCCAGCTCTTCTGGAGTGGGGGCTCTGTCTTCGTAGCCCAGTTCATGAACTCTAATGGTTGTGGCGCCTACAAAAGAGGCAATATTGGGCGAGACGCCCCGGTCTTCAAGCCATTGCAAATACTCACCCAAAGTTCGCCAGGGCACCTCATATTCAATGGATGATTGATCTTCTTTGACGGCGTTTCTCATGCGATCGTTAAGCGGACCCATGGACCAACCCTCGCCCATGACCTCCAGGGTTACGCCCTGGTGGATGTCGCTCATGGAGCGACCGTCTTCGATAAGTGTTTCAGTGGCCCAGGACAACATGTTGATAAACCCGGGCGAGACGGCTTTGCCGGTTGCGTCCACGTCCACCTGGCCGGTGGCCTTGCCTACATCGCCGATGATGGCGATCTTCCCATCTTTTACCGCAATGTCGCTTTGGTAGGGCTCGCCGCCGAGGCCGTCGTAAATTGTGCCATTTCTGATGACTACTTCAAATTCTGGGATGGACGGTTTTTGGGAGCACGAGAAAGCGAGAAACGTTGAGAGCAACAGCATGCAATTTTTAAGTCCATTCATTTGGGCGCCTCAATTAGGGATGTTGATCGATTGACATTGATGAAACGGGTTTGTCCGAAGCATTCCGGCCCGAGGGCCACGATAATCATGGCTTTATTATGTTTGAAACAGATTGCTTAATCAAGCCCGCCGAATGCACAATTGCAGGTTTTCATCCTGTGCGGCCTATCATCTCGGGTATAATGAGGATGATTTGCCTTGGGAGGTCATTCTTGGAGCAACAACTTACGCCTCATTTGGGCCGGGACGCCACCCAGGCCATGAAAGCCGTGGTTCGCATTCACGCCACGGGATATGCGGAAAGCGAGTATCAATCCATTTTGGATCCCCGATACACCAATCCGCAACAATGGACTGGTTCCGGTTTTTTTGTGAAAATTGAAGATCATGAGGGCTATGTGCTCACCAACAGCCATGTGGCCCGCAATGCGGCCAGTTTAAAATGCATGTCTTTAATAACCAGTGAAGAGCGGTTTTCTCTTGAACTGGTGGGCCTGGTCGCATCCCTGGACCCGGATATCGCTCTGTTAAGGCTTCCCCCCGATGAGATTGCCCGGTTCAAGGAATTGTCTGGCGGCGCCATTCCCGCTCTGGAACTGGCCCAGACCCGCATTTTACACAGGGGCATGGACATCAAGGCGATTGGTTATCCCCTGGGCATGGCGGAACCCAATATATCTGGGGGCGAGATCTCCAATTTCATGTCGGGCAACTTCAATCTTTCCG
>JBNKOV010000413.1:0-5319 GCA_050294955.1 Holophagae bacterium | reverse complement strand
CGTCGGCCTTGCGCCAGACCGGATCTACGGCGCGATCAATCCAGAAGTACTTGCCCTTAAAGGGGTAGGTGGGTAGGGGAATCCGTTTGCCGCCCTTGGGATGAAGGGCGGACCAATCGGGATCATAACCCCGTTTAAACCAATCGGCGACTGCTTCCAACCGAGAGCGGTACTGCTCGGAGCCCACGGGCGTTGCGGCGAGATCCGCCACGGCCTGTTTCGTTTCTTTGCGGCCCTTGCCGGTCAGCTTCTCGGTTTGAGCCGCTGAGCCGCCCTTGAAAAATTGATCGATGCCCGAGGCAAGTTCCTTGCGATCTGAGGCCAGGAAAATGACCCGCACGGGCAGCGGCGCGCGCCCCATCTGCAAGGTAAAGGCAATATGAGCAAGGGCTTCGGTCTTGCCCTTGGATGTAAACCATTTCTTGAATTCGCCCAGTTTGCGCTTTAAAGCGCCAGGATCGCCAGCGGAGAACGGGAAACACAACAGGCTGTTGTCGTCCTTCACCACGGGCCGCGCAGCAGGCTCTTCTATGACAAAATGGCCGTTGGAGCCGCTGAAGGCCGAAGAGTTCAGGGCCGCCCTTCGCGGTCCAGAATCCACCTTCCAGGCCCGCAACTCCTTGTTCAGGAAGAAGGGGCTATTGGCGAAGTCAATGTATTCGCTGGGGTTCTGGCAGTTGAGCGTTGGAGGCAGTTTCTTGTGCTTAAAGGCCAGAAGCACCTTGATCAGGCTGTTCACGCCAGAGGCCGCCGAGGTGTGACCCAGGTTGGGCTTCAGTGAACCCAGTCCACAGAACTGCTTGCGATCCGTATAGGCTCGGAAAGATCCCGTAAGGGCCTGGACTTCCATTGAATCGCCCAGCTTGGTTCCTGTGCCGTGGGCCTCAACATAGGTGATAGTGGCGGGATCGATCTGGTACCGTTGGTAGACCGCGAGCTGAAGCTCCTTTTGAGCCTGGGAGCTGGGCGCGGTGAGTCCGTTGGAGCGTCCGTTCTGGTTGATGCCGGAAGCCTTGATCACGCCGTATATGAAATCGCCGTCGGCTTGGGCTCGATCCAAGCGTTTCAGTATAACGGCGGCGCAACCCTCGCCAACAACCAGGCCATCTGCGTCGTTGTCAAAGGATCGACATTGGCCGGTGGGCGACAACATGCCCGCCTTGCTCATGCCCACGAAATGATCCGGGTTGAAGTACAGGGTAAGTCCGCCCGCAAGCATCATGTCGGCTTCCCCGGAGATCAGGGCGCGACAGGCCAGGTGCATGGCCACTGCCGAGGAGGCGCAAGCGGTGTCCAAGGTGATGGCCGGGCCTTTCAGGTTCAAGATATAGGCGATGCGCGAGGCCAGCACTGCGTTGGAGGTTCCCACCATGGTCTGACCGGGATCCAGGCCCGGCGTTCCAAACAGGCGTTTGCTGTAATCCCAGCCGCCGCAGCCCAGATTCACGCCGCAGCGAAGGGTTCCCAGGGTGTTGGGGTTGTACCCCGCATCCTCGAAAGCCCGCCAGGCTTCTTCCAGGAAAAGCCGTTGTTGCGGGTCCATGGCGATGGCTTCTTCTTCGGATATTTGAAAGAAGGCGTTGTCGAAATGGCCGATATCCTTCAGAAACCCGCCCTTCTTACAATAGGACTTGCCTGGCTTTTCCGGGTCAGGATCGTAGATGGCGTCTACGTCGAAACGGTCATCGGGGATATCGGTCACCGAATCCACGCCCTTACTGATGTTCAACCAAAGACGGTCTACGTTCTCCGCTCCAGGGAACCGACCGGACAGGCCAATGACGGCCACGTCCTGCACCTCAACCGAGGCCGCAATTGGCGCGGCCGCAACCGCCGGTTTGGGCTGCGCGGGTTGCGCCGATCCCGCATTCAGCGCGGTGATGTGAGCCGCGAGCGCGGCGATGTCGGAATAGTCGAAAAGCGCAGAGGCGTTCATTTGAAGCTTGAAATGGTCGTTCAGGCGTTGCACCAACTCAACGGCCAGAACCGAATCCATGCCTGTATCTTTAAAGGCGCGATGATCGTCCAGCTCTGAAACGGAAAGAGACAGGGCCTCCGCCGTTTTCTCCCGAACGGTGTTTAAAACCGCGTCGTCCACAGGTCCTTGAGCTTTGGGAGCGGCTTTTTGGCCGGAGGCGTCCTTCAACCAGGCGATCAAGGCGGTTTTATTGGCCTTGATCTTTTCCCGGATGGCGGGGGTCATGACCCCTCTGGGCGCCTTGAAGCGTAAATTGTCGCCGTCCACTTCTACATGGATCTTCAAGCTTTGGAGATAGCTGTAAAAAGCCTTCATGAACATTCCTCTGTGTTGCAGATTGAGTTGGTGTTTTCCTGTTGATCTAAGATTCGGGCGCCGCAGGCGGCTCCACTACCATGTTGATTTCGGAATAGTTGGGCCAGTACCCGCGTCGGTCGGGGTCGCCCTGTTCTTCCATTTGGAATAATCGAGACAAGTTAAAGAGGTCCTGCTTGGAAATTCCTCGGGTAGGAGCCAGGTGACAGCGAATCTCCCATTTCCCCAAACCAGCGCTCAGGGCGTCCACCTCGACAGGGGTTAAGTCGGGATGCCAGAAATCCAAGATGAGCACCAGCCGCTCCGTGTCGCTGTCGTTCCAGGCTTCGTGGAGCAGGGAATCTTCCAACACCATGACCTTGCCTTCTTCCCAACCCCGAGCCTCGCCTCCTACTCTGATTTGGCAGTTCTCTGGAATAGAGAGCGCGAGATGGGCGCGAATCTTGAGGTTGTCGGAACTGGTGTGCGGCGGCAGGTGTAATCCTGGCTCCAACACGGAGTAGAGATAGTGGCCGAATGGATGGCCCTGGTAACAGGCAAAACCGGGGAGATTGTCTCCCAGCTCCAGAGCCAGTTTGGGCACGTGCCCGCGAAAGGCCATATCGGGTAGTTTGGATCCAAATGCGCTGATATTGCCCTGCATCCAACGTCCGCCCTGATGAATATTGTCGTAGTGGCTGGGTCGGAAAAATTCCTTAACCCTTTTCCCCTCATCGCGAAGCCCCTCCCATTGGGCCTCGATCATGGGAACCCATTCATAGTCGGCGGGATCGCGCCAGGGGACGTGAGTCAAACCGGGAAACACGGGAAGATACAAGGGTCGGGCTTGGGTCATCGGATCGTTGGTTTGGCGAACATCCGCCTCAGTTCCTTCGAGAACTTTGAGGAAATGCTTCACCCGGTCCAGTTCTGGACCGCCATTCATCATTTTGTCCCAGTAGCCGCCTTTCTTCATAACGTCTACCATTCTTAACCACCTCTGGGCGAGGTGTTCTTCATATTCAGGATCTAGTTGATATTCATCGGTCACGGGCGCCCTCCATTATTTGGGTCTCTATAGGCATGCCTTGAAACAGGATCTACCATGAATTGAATTGAGTTTAGGGACCTGCGTCGCCCCTCAAGGGGACCGAGCATTATATAACGCCCTCCTCTTCAATTGATAGATCTTCCACACTGAGAAGTTGGGCGATATAACCCGCCAGAGAGGCGAGATTGGGATGGTCGTAGAGGACCGTGGCCTGTATGTCCAACTGGAACTCGCTGTTAAGAGCGTTCACCAGTTCAACGGTGAGGATGGAGTCCAAGCCCAGGTCATTGAAGGACCGGGCCGGGTCTATGTCTCCGGCTTCTGTAAACAGAACCCTGGCGAGGTGCTCCGCGACCTGTGCGGCGATGTGTTCGGCGAATGCGTCTCCATCGCCCTGAGCGGGAATTTCCTCAATGACAACGGCGGGCTCTTGAGTCGTTGCAGCCACAGGCGCGGATTCAACAGACGCGCCGCCCAGGAAGGCGGACAGGCCGGCCACGTCTGCGTGATCGTAGACAACGGCGGCGTTCAGTTCCCGGTTGAAGGCCTTGTTCAGGGCCTTCACAAACTCCACAGTGAGAATGGAGTCCAGCCCCAATTCCACGAAGGGTTTGCGCTCGTCGATTTCATCGACCTCAATGAACAACACCTCGGCCAACAGGGCCTTGATGACGTCTGCAACGCCGCCTTCATCTTGGTCTACGCCAGCGGAAGCCGCAGGCGCAGGGGTTGGCGCAGATGAAGATTGCACGCTGGAGGCGCCCAGGAAGTTGGCGAGGGAATTCACATCGGCGTGATCGTAAATCACGGTCGCAGCCAGATCCAAACCAAATTCGGTGTTGAGCGCCTTCACAAATTCTACGGTCAGAATGGAGTCCAGACCCAGATCCGCAAAGGATTTACTCTCGTCGATGCTGTCTACGTCCATAAAGACCACGTCGGCCAGCAGCGCTTTAATGCGATCCACCAAATGGTCGCTGTCGGCGACCGGCGCTTCCGCTTGAGGCGCAGTGGTTTGCGAAACAGTGGTCTGCGGCGCTTCAACCCCAACGGGTTTGCTTCCAGCCAGGAACCCGGCCAGAGAGGCCACGTCCGCATGGTCGTAGATGGCCGTGGCCTGTAAATCCACGCCGAAGGCCCCGTTTAAGGCTTTCACAAATTCAACCGTGAGAATCGAATCCAAGCCCAGATCGGCGAAAGGTTTGTTCTCGTCGATGCTGTCCGCGTCCACAAAAATCACTTCCGCCAGGAGATCCTTCAAGCGATCCATCAAAGCGTCGTCATCCCCGGCAACCGCAGCAGGGGTTGGCGTCGCCACGGGAACCGCAAGGGGCGGCGCCGCAACAGGCGATTCAGTTAACTCTGCGACATAACCCGCCAGACGCTCCACATCTGCGTGGTCGTAGATCACCGTGGCCTGAAGATCCAGGGAGAAGGCCTCGTTGAGCGCCTTCACAAATTCCGCCGTGAGAATGGAGTCCAAGCCCAGATCGGCGAAGGGTTTGTTCTCGTCGATACTGTCGGCGTCTATGAACACCACCTCGGCCAACAGGGCCTTTACCTTATCGGCCACATTCTCAACAGAGGTCGCCGCCGCTTTGGCGGGCGAGGCCGTGGGGGCCACGGGCGCGGGAGTCGTGGGCGCGGGGGCCGTTTCAATGACCTGAATCGGTCTGGCGGATTGGAATCCTTCCAGAGGTTTCAAAATCAGTTTCACCGAAATAGCCGGTTTCGATTTGGGCCGAGCGCCGCCGAACTCGCTTAAATCCTTCAACTTCAGTTTCTGGCCGCGAATCAGGGGCTTCACTTCCGGCTGAGAGAGAACCACCGGCGCTGCTGGGGCAGCGGGCGGAACCGGTTTCTGGTCAACCCGCTTGAGCGAGACCTTTTGGGGAGCCGCAGGTTTGGGTGTTTGCGCGGGCGCAGCCGAACCGGCCTTTTTCAGGAGCGCGTCGAACCAGTAGCGCTTGCGGTCCATTGCGGCGGGCGGCAGAGA
>JBNKOV010000412.1:0-5328 GCA_050294955.1 Holophagae bacterium | reverse complement strand
ACAAATTTCACACCCTTTCGATTAATGTATGGAGCTAAAGCAGTTTTACCAGAGGAGATAAAACACTGAAGCCCACGAACCACAACAAAAGCCACAAAATGCCCAAATGAAGCAGATGACAAAGATCTGCTCAAGTCAGATATACTCAAGGCGGTTGTAAACTGGAAGAAATATCAGGAAGAAACAAGAGCATGGAGAGATCCGAAGGTAAAGCTAAAATAATTCAAGGCCAAAAATCTTGTGCTTTTACGAAGCCCCTGAACGGAGAACACAGGCAAGTTTGAGGTAAAATGGACATGACCTTACGTGGTAACAGAGAAGACGAGGCCCGGTGCCTACAAACTGTCAGACACTCAAGGAAGTGTCCTGGAGCATTCTTGGAATGTGGAGAACCTTCGCCGATTTTACATTTAAAGAAAAGTTGTAAATGGAGGTCTCGTGAGCTATAAACGAGCCTCTGTTGTAGGGTTAGCATCACATACTTTTCAAAGCCCGTACTCTTTTCCTCATAGTGGAAGCCTACAAGAGTGTGAGGTTTTTAATGAGGCGGAGCTCATGTACCCCAAAGCAATAATATAAGCTTCCATTCCTCGATTCCTCAGGCAATCCGCTCCAAAGCTGAACCAAACGTTCGTTATATTCCGGACCACATAATTTAGACAACGCTTCAGCAAGCAAATGAAGATGTTCTTGTCTAACGATGTCACGGATTTCAAATAGAGGTTCAGGCGAAGCGCCTGGCGTCTCTCCATATGCAAACAAGGCAGTTCCCTGCAAAACGGGGTGGTGAAAAAAAGTTTGAATGATAGCAGGAGAATCGGGATGGCCGTTTTGACCCAGGGTCATTAGATATTCTTGCAAAGCCAGTCCTGACTGCATTTCAGGCGTCCAGAAAGCAGGATCCAACATACTGGAATTGCGCTGAATGCGAGAATTTATAAGTTGTGACCAGGTCGTTTGGGGTGTTTCCATTAAGGATACGAAAAACAAGAGCGTTAGCATAAAAAAGCCTCAAATAACCAGTTAATAAGATCAGATTTCCAGGGGTATTGCATGTGTAAGCCGAACCTCAGAGAAGCTGGGAGAAACCCCATAGGCCAGCACCTCAACGCCCTTTGCGACTACTTTTTCCAAAGTAGCTGCATAATGGGGGTCATATTCCCTTGCCGGAACGACCTTTTTGGCTGACTGACGCTGGACGCAATAGAGAAGCACCGCGCGATCTCCCCTTTCCACCACAGTGGCCAGCTCATCCAAATGTTTTGCACCCCGTTGCGTGACGGCATCGGGGAAAGCAACAATGCCGTCTTCCACAAGTAACGTGACGTTTTTCACTTCCACGTAGCAGTCAGCACGGTCCTCGCCTCTCAACAGTATATCAATTCGTGAGCCCGTTCCGTATTTCTTTTCTCTTTCTAGGATGGAATACTGTTGCAAGGGCTCAATTATACCGCCAAGAATACCTTCCTCCACCAGTCTATTGGAAGTGGAAGTATTGATTCCCACCCAACCATCTGGCATTTCGCAGGCCTGCCAGGAATACTTCAATTTGCGTTTTGGATCGTCATGGTAGGTGAGCCAACCAACAGCGCCTTTTTCCATGCAGGTCTTCATGCTGCCCGTATTGGCGCAGTGAGCGGTCACTATTGAACCGTCCTCCAGACGAAAATCAGCTAAAAACCGCTTGTACCGCTTGATCAATTCTCCCCGAATAATGGGGCCGGGCCACTTCATGACACTCGAAAATCGTAAGGGTAGCGAAACACCCCTTCTTCCGTGACAATAGCGGAAACCAGTTCGGCTGGGGTCACATCAAACGCCGGGTTGAATACCTCGCAGCCCTCAGCTGTTATACATTGTCCGCGAACATGTGTTATTTCTGTTGAAGGCCGCTGCTCTATGGGAATGTCTTTTCCGTGGAGTAGTTCCCGGTCAATGGTTGTAGTGGGCGCTGCTACAATGAAGGGAATTCCGTGGTGTTTGGCAGCCATGGCCAGCATAAATGTGCCAATTTTATTGGCAACATCACCTAAAGCCGAGATCCGGTCAGAGCCCACGATGACGCAGTCCACCATGCCTCGGGTCATGAGATGGCCACCCATGCCATCCGTCACCAACTTGACAGGAATGTTGTCCTCATGACATTCCCAAACTGTAAGCCTTGCGCCCTGAAGAAAGGGGCGTGTTTCATCTGCATAGACCATATCAAGACGCCCTTCTTTGTGGAGCTGACGAATAACCCCCAAAGCTGTGCCCCAGCCGGCCGTCGCGAGAGAACCTGTATTGCAGTGAGTAAGTACATTTCGGCGGCCTTCCAAAATACCAGCCCCATGCACTCCCATAGCATGGCTCTTTTTTAAATCTTCCTCATGATAAGCGATTGCCAGGTCCTCGGCTTGACTTATCGCCTCTTCTCCATCTAAGCAGTCTAGGCCAGCCTTCATATACGCAATTGCATCAAAAAGATTCACCGCTGTGGGCCGAGACTTTGCCAAGAGGTCACATGCAGCCTCAAATGAAGCCGCACAAGGAGAATCCTTCAAAGCCAGCACCAACCCATAGGCTGCTGTAACGCCAATCGCTGGCGCGCCTCGCACAACCATTTCACGAATACCCGTTGCAGCGTCTTCCGCACTGCGACACACAAACCAGGTCTTCTCGAAGGGGAGAAAACGCTGATCGATGAGTTCCAATCGATCACCTTTCCAAATCATTGCCTGAACCATAATTACAACCTCGCCAAAGAATTCACAGAGGATCATAGCAAGCGTGAGCTTGGAAGGGAAGTCTTTCTAGCAATTCCGACGCAAAACAGACATGACCTCAAAATCCACCACAGACCAGATGCCACTGCAATAATGGAACATAGACATCTATCGAGCTAATCCAATTGGGTATGCATTTCCAAAGGCAACGCGTTTTTCCACCGCCAGCCAAACCAACCCCGAAGCGGGGCCTGGCCTCTCATGATAACCCAACCGTCTCCTTCAAAAGGGAACCCATGGTTCTTTGTGAACCTGGCCAGGGTATGACGTATTCTCAGGCGAGCCAGCTCCCGCTCCGCCATTTTGGAAACAGGAGGCAAACGAAAACCATGAGCTACGCCATTATCCACAATAGTAGCAGGAGTGTACACCACATCGTCTTCGAGAATAGTTAGATAATGCCTGTATTTCATTGGTCTTCCCACCGGATTTGTCATACCGCCCTCCTAAAGAACATCATTGCCAACATCCCCACCATAACCAAACCGCTTTGCAACACTATAACGCAAACCCAACCATATGACCAATAAAAAAACGCAAAAAACAGATTATTTGCAACTTTAACCTACGCAAAACACCCAAAAATGAACCTTGAACAAGCAAACAGATTACATTTCTCATTCAACTGATGCACTAACCCCTTTTTACATAACCAAAATCATGCAACCGCGCATAAATTTAAGAATATCGCATTATTTCATAAAGAAACCGTCAGCTTTTTCACGTTTTTTGACAAAATATTACCGCACTGCATTCAATGGATATGACAAATTTCCTCATTGCTGTGGCTCTTCTTAGCGTTTAATCTGATCTTTGGGGAATGGGCAATGTGACCTTTTGAAAAATGGTTAGCGCCATAGAATTCAATAGGAAGGCGTTCAAAAATGCAATTCCTGGGCACTGACCGGAACCGCAGGGCCACATAACCGACTTATAAACATACATTTAAAAACGGAACAACAACCTGTGGGCTACATAAAACGAAATTCTTTTGGCTGGTGGACCTTCACCTCATTGAACACCCTGGTAGCTCATTTTGAGCAATGGATGCGAGATGCGGCCGACGTAGGCGGTCATGGAACAACAGGCGAGCAACCCGAGCTCCGATATGAGCATGATGAAACCGCGAACCTGAAGTCACTGACGGGACGAACACCACATCAGGCGATCCGAGAGGTACGGCCCAAGGCCCAAAGATATGCATGCATTGAGCTGGACGCCCATCAATGAAGTGCTGCTTAGAAGTATGCGGGACGAGAAGT
Source organism: Holophagae bacterium (assembly GCA_050294955.1). Classification (GTDB taxonomy): domain Bacteria; phylum Acidobacteriota; class Holophagae; order Acanthopleuribacterales; family Acanthopleuribacteraceae; genus JBNKOV01. Next base: position 1,301 of record JBNKOV010000412.1, on the reverse strand, counting down.
GATCGTCCTTCAGAAACTGGATAAGGTTCATATCTTCTTGGCTGGGCGAGAAATAGCAATCAACGAGGAAGGCTGTGACGGTTGATTTGCCGCGACCACCTACCCGAATTTGTCGGCGGCTCTCAGTTGAAGCCAGGGGACACAACTCCAAACGCGTTGGAAGCCACACTCCAAAGACCATTGGCGGCTTATCAGGCATTTGTTGAGAGAAGCGCGAATTTGCCCTTGAACAAAACTCAATATGGGCAATGAAGGGCAAGGCACAGTATTCTGGGAATGTGATTCAATTTAAAGCCTGACACCAAAACCTCTCATTCATAGGGGTAAGGAATCTGGAAACTGCCAAAATTCTTTAACATCCAATTACTACACAACTTTGGACGTTTGGCTGGGTTAAAGGACATAGTTTTTATACATCAGAACCCCAGCGCCACTTCGAAAACTCACCGCACAATCCGAAAAAATACCAAGAAAACATAAAACAAGCAATACAAAACAAAACAAATAAAACCATAAATACAGTTTTTTTCGTTATCGGTCGTATTTTTTTTAAAAAAACAGTCTGTACATGTTGAATTAAAAATAAGATGGGCATATAATCCTAAATAACAACCTACCTTCCTTAAGTGAGAAGGTTTTCCGGCACCTCATAGGCACCCAACTTATGCATTGCGCCGACAAAACCCTTTTCACGAAAGGCAGCCCCAAAAGTAACCTAACACCAGTGCTCCAGTTTTTCATAAAATTGTATCTCTACGCGATGCCGCAAAAGAAGAAATACACATGAGGAGACAACACATGTTCAAATTCACACATCACCACCGCGCTAGTTTCTTTCAACCACCACAGGCAAAGAAACTTAGGTATCAAACCTCATGTAATTTCACATGGCGTCCTTGGGATCTTTTATCCTCCCCCCTTCCCATGTCAGAATGGATTAAACTCGGAATAGGCTCGGCCACTCGGTATCTAGGTGCATTTCAGCTTGTTTCGAGGATGAGAACGAAAAAGAAGAAACGATTCCCTAAATTCCCCGCAATAATAAACGCCTCGCAGCTCCCTCCGATAAGCAACAACATGTTTCTTGTTGCCTTCACTACTAGAATCTCGGCATTTCAATAGCCGCTCCTGGCCTTCTTAATTTCCAGCCCCAGCCGTGATTTCCCCGCCAAAAACCTTAATCATTTTATGGAGACAATCAGATGTACGTGACCAAGACCACTCCGGGTAATGGTTTGCCCTATTCCATTCTAACCCCCAGGAGATACGCACATCCAAAGTCAATAGACACAGAAGCCGCT
>JBNKOV010000411.1:0-5334 GCA_050294955.1 Holophagae bacterium | reverse complement strand
GGGGGAGTCCTACTTTTTATATAACCTCAATCAGGACCCCATGGAACGCCATAACCTTGGAGAAACCCATCAGAAATTTCAGTCGCTGCGGCTCGCCCTAGAGCAGGCCGACGCCTTTTATCCCGCTGTCAAGGCCCGCTTCCAGAATCGACCCGCTCCGGCTATTTCCAAGGTATCGGAAGCAGAGGTTAAAACGGGTCTTCCACGGTGGCGCACACAGAAATACAATGAGACCAACCTGCCTGCTGGCTATTATGTTATGCCTCATATTCCCGATACAGGGTCGCCATTTTTCCTGGAGCTTGTCTTGGCCAATAAGGAGGCCAAACCCGCGCCCCTCACCATTGAGCTGTTTGATTTACAGGGCCGGCATATCGACGATCATGAGATGGCCCTGCCGCAAGGGGAAACCAAAATCAAGATGCGTCAATCCTTCCCCAGGGCCTCCTACGCCATATTAAAAGCAGATCCCAGCATCCAGGCTAGCGCTTCCCTGGGCGGACCGGGATCGGTTCTTTTGCCTTACCCGCTGGTAACCAGTTTGGCCGAGAAAATCACCATAAGCGGGGATGTCGGCGCGGGAAACCACGCCGCGTTTGTTTTCGTGAACATCCAGGATCATCCCGACCAGGTGGTTTTGGAAATAAACGGCGACGGTGGTTGGAGCACGCATGAGACTTTGGACCTCAAGCCTGGCGAAAAGCGCACGTTTGTATTTTCAACCGAAGAGGACCGGCAGGTTGAAATCAAGATCAGCGGAGACGCCATCGTCCACTACCTTCTAAGATGGGACACGAATCATGATGTGTTCAGATGAGCCGAGCTGAATCGGTTTCCTCCAGCCCCGTTCCTTGTGATGGTCGCCCGCCGGAATTTCGCAAATGTCTGGCTTTGTTTTAGGGTTTTGCTGGGCCTTGTGTTCTGGACTTTTGGGTGGCTTTATCTGCAGAAAAATCAATATATGTAGTCTTTTTGAGAAAATTTCGTGAAAAAAAGCCGGTATAGGTTAGAATTTGCACAAAATTTACACACTTCTATGGTATGATCCGAACGTTTTGGTAGGAGTACCAATTTAAAGATCGTAAAAAATCACATATTCAATTTTTTAATTGAGAGAAGGGCAGAAAATGAGAATTAATGCGAATTGGAAAACGCTATTGGCGTTGAGCTTCCTGATCGTAGGCAGCTTTGCGCTGGCTCAAGATACAGATAAAGAAGAAGGCAACGGTAGCGGTAGTGGTTCTAACACTGCAGAATTAAACGTTGCAAGACCGGGATTCATCCCCGACAACACGCCTCCTCAGCCTGACCGTGTAGAAATCATGCAGGGCTTCGACGATATCACCAGCATGCCTGGTTGGGATCTGATCAACAACAGTAGCCCCATTGGCTCTTTGGACTATTTCCAAGGCAACCCTACAGTATTCACTGCACAGGCTGGTCCCGATGATTCTTACCTGGCTGGCAACTTCAACAGCACCGCTGGCGGCACTGGTATCATCAGCAACTGGGCCTTGACTCCTGAATTGGACCTCAACACCCTGGACACTTTTTCTTTCTGGACTCGTACATCTGTTGGCAGCCAGTGGCCCGACCGCGTTGAAGTTCGTTTGAGCACAAACGGCAACAGCAGCAACGTTGGCGCAACAGCTAACGACGTTGGCGATTTCGACGTAGTACTTCTGGAAATCAACCCCAGCTTGACTGTTGGCGGTTACCCCGAAGATTGGACTCAGTTCGTGCTTGACGATTTCAGCTCTTTCTTCGGCACTGGTCGTATCGCATTCCGCTACTTTGTAACTGATGCTGGTCCTTCCGGCACCAACTCAAACTTCATCGGCATCGACAGTGTTGAGTCTACTGAGATCACCTGCTCCGTAACCGGCATGAGCGTTGCTTCTTACGATGCAACTCAAGTTATGGTTACCCTGGAAGGTTCTTGCGCCAGCCCCGGCGTTGATCTCTGGGCTGACGGTCAGTTGCTTGAGTCTGGTCTTACTGTTCCTGGCAGCTACGTTGTAGACGCCATTCCCGATGCAGTTTACGCAGTTAGCCTGGCTGGCAGCACTACACCCATCGCAACAGCTACCTACGCTGTTCCTACTCTGGGTGAGTGGGGCATGATCGCCTTTATGTTGGTGCTCATGGTCAGTGGTCTTGTTTTCCTCAGAAAGAGAAGACTCGCCTGATTTTTTCCCTAGCCGAATTTTAGAAAAAGCCGTCCGCAAGGGCGGCTTTTTTTGATTCCTCTGGCTCCCAAACCAATCGATTAAGCAAGGGGATGGGTCAAGAATCGGTAGACGAATCTTCATTTAATGGTTCAGATTCGGGCAGGGAAGAGACGGTTTTACTACAACAGAGATGCACTTACCAGATTTGCTCTCTGTGTTCGTCTTTTTAGGCTGATAATTAGCCCATCCGGCCTATTTGGCGATGATTAAGTGCTCTGCCATGAGTTTTAGTGATAAACGGTTGCACGCACATCCTCCGGCTTTTAACCAAGGGTCGAATTCTGGATTGACCCTTTGAAAGTGTCGTGGGTTGACCTGTTGAGAACCGGTGCTTCAAGCTTCCCTGGTCAAGCCGTGGGCAGTTTCAGCCTCGGCGTTTTCCTGGTCAAATACTCGGACCTCAATTATCGACAATGTTCGATTTCCATTATTCTGAATGCGAACGGTTTGACCGGCTACCGTTGAGAACGCTTCCCCCGGGTGGAATTGACGCTCCAAGTCTTCAAATTCCACAAAGGCAACTCCAGAAACGACAGTCCATGATGAAGAAAACATCCTGCAAATCACAATGTCGCTTGAAGCAGCTATCTCAAGTCTGCTGATTTGGCAATGATCTTTTTGCTCCGTTAGTTGTCTAGAGTTTTGATCCGTGCTGGTCATTGTAAATTCTGGAGGAAGAGATGACGCCAGTTTTCCAACCTTCTGAGATTGGGATGCATGGGCTACCAATAGGGCCTCTGGCGTGTCTACGACCACTAAATTTTCCACACCCAAACCCACAACAGGCTTTACTTCTCCATGGAAATACGAGTTTCGGCAATCCTTGAGATGGATTTGTCCGCGAGTTGAATTGCCCAAAACATCTCGGCACGAATGTTCATGGACTGAGGACCAACTGCCCAAATCGCTCCAACCGATTTGAGCAGGTGCAACGACTGCTTTTTTCGTGTGTTCCATGATGGCGAAATCAATGGAGATTCTCTGGGATTTTGCATATGCATGAATGTCACCAGCTAAATGAGCGTCAACCCGATCACACATTTTGGGCTGAAGTCTTTGAAATTCTTCCAGCATGGTGGAGGCTTTGAATACAAGGATACCTGCGTTCCAAAAGAAGTCCCCGGAGGCAACGTAGTTTTCAGCAGTTGGCCTGTCGGGTTTCTCCACAAATCTCAAAACCGGAAAAACTGAATCATTTCCGCTGGTTTTATGGGCTTCAATATAACCATAGCCAGTCTCTGGCCTGTTCGGTGTAATGCCCAGGGCGGCTATGGCCCCATCTCTTGCTGCGGAAACCGCCAACCTTAAACATTTGTGGAATTCTTCAACGTCTGAAATGAAGTGATCAACTGGAAGAATGATGATTATGGGGTCTTCATGCCGCTTGCCTTCATAGCTCTCCTGGAGCTGGATTTTTGCAGCCAGCAAAATCGCTGGGGCAGTATTTCGTGAACAGGGTTCTACAATGAGATGGTGCTTTCCATTGAGCCCCAAGGCTTCCATTTCCCGCTCCAATTGAGAGCAATGATCTGGACCGCAAACAATTTTCAATCTGTTGAGCCTGCAAAGGCCCATCAGACGCTTTATGGTGGTTCGAAAAAGCGAGTCATTTCCTGAAAGAGGCAAAAACTGTTTGGGCATATGTTCCCCGGAAAGAGGCCATAGCCGACTTCCCCCGCCACCGGCGAGCACCACAGGGATGACTTCTCCGCCTAATATTGATTGGTTTTCCATTCGCCCTCCACAAAAAGCACCTTGGTAAGCTTAACACGTAAAAAGTGATTTTTCATCCACCTGACCGTGAATCACTTTTGGAACATCTAAAATCCTGTTAGAATGGGGATGTTTGGGACAGAGTTCCGATATGCATCAATCTATGAAAACCTAACCAAGAGGCGTGAATTGAAAAACGAACATAACAGAGAAAACAAAGCAAGAGTTCTTTGGTTTACTGGATTATCTGGAGCTGGTAAGACCACTATTGCTAAAGCAGTAGAAAATGAGTTGAAAGACAGGGGCGTCAATGTGGCCTGGTTGGACGGCGATGTGATGCGGGAATACTTTCCCTGCACGGGCTTTTCAAAGGAGGAGCGGAACGCCCACGTATTAAAAGCAGGTTTTGTAGCCAAAATGCTTTCGGACCATGGGGTTACCGTTGTTGCCTCTTTCATTTCTCCCTATGAGGAGACCCGCGCCCAGGTGCGTGAGATGTGCGCTCGTTTTGTGGAAATCTATGTATCCACCCCTTTGAAAGAATGCGAGAAGCGTGATGTGAAGGGGCTCTATGCAAAGGTGAGAATGGGGGAGATCAAGCAATTTACCGGTGTGGATGATCCTTATGAAATTCCCGAAAACCCCGAGCTGGAAATCAACACCATGGGACTGGGTATTGAAGAAAGCGCTGCAAGAGTGACGGGTTGGCTGGATGAAAACGGTGGAGTTTAGTTTTCTATCGAATAATAGAGGCCCCCTTTTGGAGCCTCTTTTACGCCTTGACTATGGTCTGTAATCCGGAACGGCATGTCCTTCCAAGTTGCCATAACGGCCATCCGGAGTGCTATTTATAGGGCCGCCATTTGGGTCGTCTGACGATTCGGTGTTATCACTCAGGCCTCCTGGTCCACTGCCTGGGTTGGAATTTCCAACGTCCAGTGGGGAGGCTTGGGGCTCGATTTTGTGGGCGGCTAATTCTCTGTAAAAGTTGGGCTTTGAGCTGTATTCAATCTCCTTGAAATCATTCAATCCGTCGTCAGGCGCTACACGAAAAATCTGGGGAGAGTCCGTTTTAAAGTCTGCATCGAATGGAATAAGCAGAGAACGTCCTCCCACTTCAATTAAAAGCATGGATCCCATGGAACCGAATACAAGGCCCACATTGTCAATGGCTTGGGGACTTTCGATTTGCAATGCCCATAAGAACTCATTCCCTTCAGCACTGTAGGCTGATAAAAATACGGAAGGTTCCTCTTTGCCGGGGAGTCGGTAGCCATCCATGTCAACATAGTCCTGAAAGATGCCAGCCAGGATTATGGCATTTTCGGTTTGTTGGGTCGCCGCTATTGAGAAATTACCATCCCAGTAATAGCTGGGATCTTCATTTTCT
>JBNKOV010000410.1:0-5343 GCA_050294955.1 Holophagae bacterium | reverse complement strand
ACGGCCCAAAAATGGCTCAAAAAACGCATCTACGATCCAGAAAACCAATTGGGGTTGGCGAACGGCGGCGTTACTTGCCTGTACCGGGATCAGAAAGGCCGCTTCTGGGTTGGAACTGAGGCGGGGCTGGTCCGTTCTCTGGATGAGGAACAATTTCAAATCATGGGGACAGGGGTTCAAACGGGTCTTTATTCTGCCTATATCATCGCTTTACAGGAGGACAAAGAGGGACGTCTACTCGCGGGGACAAGCAATGGACTGGATATCTTGAGGGTGGATGAGAACATGGTTGGCGTTGAGGATCGGTATTCCGTGGATAACGGCTTGTCCCACAATATTATTTACGGTGTATTGGAGGACGGCGCTGGGCTGTTGTGGCTGTCTACTGGCAAGGGATTGAACAGACTTGATCCAAGTACCGGAGAGGTCCGGGTTTTTGAGAGCCGGGATGGCTTTATGAATAAAGAGTACAATCAATTTGCCTATTTTATGGACTCCAAAGGCGTCATGTATTTTGGCGGCGAACATGGGGTGGATTACTTCCAGCCTGAATCCCTGCTCTCTTCGACAAGACATCCAAAAGTGGTCTTGCTCAGTGTTCAACAAAATTACCGGGACCTGAGTTTGGAAGCTGCGCCGCCATACGCCAAAAATATTCAACTGCCCTATCAAGGCAATCGTGTAACTTTTGAGTTTACAGCATTTGAGTATCTTTATGAAAACAGGAATCATTTTGCTTATAAGCTATCGGGTTACGATGATGGTTGGGTTCAGGCAGGCCAACATCACACAGCCAATTACTCAAATTTAAAACCTGGCAATTACGACTTTCAGGTCAAGGCCTCGGGGGTGGATGGAACTTGGGGACCGGGTGAATCATTAACCCGTCTCACCATTCCAACCCCTGTCTTCATGACGACCTGGTTCCGTCTTTTCGCAGTGCTCCTAATCCTGCTTGCTCTTGCAGCGCTTTATCAATGGCGGGTTCGCCTTATAAAGGCTCGCAAAAAGGCGCTGATAGCTCTTGTGGATCAACGCACACGTGAGTTACAGCAGGAAAAGGAGCGGGTTGAAACAGTTCGGGATTTTGTGAAGACCGTGAATTCGGAATTGGATTTCATTAAGCTGTTGCGAGCCATTTTGGAAAAGACCGAGTCTATGCTATCCGCTGAAGTAGATGAAGCTAAGGCGGTTATCTTGGATAAACCCGGTCGAGTTTTTAAGGTTATGGCCCGGATTCCTCTTGATCATTGGACAAAGGAAGAGCCCATGACTCCCGAGGAGGCGGAGGCGGCCTTTATTTCTGGCGCTGAGGAGGCGTGGCCTGGGGTTTTTGTGAAGTTGGGGCGAGATGGCGGTTCCAGCCTCGCCCTTCCGTTGGGAACCAAAGGTCAGGTGGAGGGTTATATTGTCTATAAAAATCTCAAGCGCAAGAATGCTTTCGATGGTCCCGAAATAAGGGTCCTGGCTGATCTTTGCGAGCCTATGGTTTCTGCTTTGATCCGGACCCAACTTCTGCGTCAATTGCAGGAATTGAATGAGAAGAAAAACGAGTTTATGAGCGCGATGGCTCACGATTTACGCAGCCCCTTGGGCGGGCTGCTGGGCTTCACGGAGCTGATAAAAGCTGAATTGGAAGACCTGCCCGATATTTCTAATCAAACGAAGGAAGATCTGGCGCTCATGCAAGATACTTCTCGTCGCATTCTTGAGATGGTCAATAAACTGCTCGATATTTCTGCTATCGAAGCAGGCAGTGTGCTTCTTCAGATGCGGCATTTAGAGGTTGGTCAGCTTATGTCAAATGTTCATAGGCTTTTTCAACCCCAGGCTCGGCAGAAGAATATCGATTTCACTCTGACGCCTGGCCCCCAATTATATATCCAGGCTGATAAATCCCGGCTCATTGAAGTGTTGGAAAATCTTGTGAGCAATGCTATTAAATACACGCCTATAGGCGGGCAAGCAAACTTGTTCTGGGAGATTGAGGAGGGCATGGTTGTATTTCATGTCGAAGACAATGGCCAGGGCATTGCCGAATCTCAATTGAAGCATCTTTTCACCCATTATAAGACACTGGGATCAAAGCCAACCGGTGGGGAGACCAGCACGGGATTGGGTCTCGCTATCGCGCGGAAACTTGTGGAATTGCATGGCGGTAGGATTTGGGCCAGAGCGAGGACAGGGAAGGGCATGGTATTTTCTTTCTCTATTCCTCTTCAGTCCAGAGCGGGCGCCGATGAGATGGCCTCTTTTGGTTTATTGACTGAGAAACCAGGCCTTGAATAACTTCCATCTACTGCGGCTGATGGTCTCTTCTTCGCTGTTTGCAAGTTGGAGGCGTCCCGTGGCGGCAGGACCAGGCTGGAATCCAGTAATCCACGATCTGCGAATGATGGTTTTTCTATTTATTCTGAAAAAATCATCAGGATTCAGGAGCTCCTCAAGTGAGTCCAATGAGAGGGTGGTGAGCCTGGACTCTCCGGTTTCCAATAGGGCCTGGGTGTAGCGGCCCTCCTTCTTGAACAGGGCGATGTCTTTGATCCAAACTACATGCACTTTGTTGCCATCTTGGGAGATAACTTTTTGAACCCACCCATTGTTCTGGGGCCAATTCGCATTTTTGCTGTACTGTTCCCTGGCCCTTGAGATGGCTTTGGAAAGGCGTTGCGGGTCCACTGGTTTTTGGATATAGTCCAGGGCTGCGGCTTCAAAGGCTTGAAATGCGTAGTGGTTGTGGCTGGTGCAAAAGATGATGATGGGTTTGGCCTTCAGGTGTGGAAGTAAGTCCAATCCGGAAATATCGGGCATTTCAACATCTAGAAAAGCCAGATCTGGGCTCATCCTGTTAATGAGTTCAACGCCATCCAGACCATTTTTCGCTTCGCCTATGAGTTCCAGTTCTTGCATTTTTTCGAGATGCAGTTTTAACTGGCGGCGAGCGACTTCCTGATCGTCAACAATGACAACTCTCAGTTTATCATGAGGATCTGTCAAAATAGAGTTCTCCCAAGGGCGTTCACCCCTGCCAGGCGCATGGGTCAGTTTAGCTCAAGTCGTGTGTAAACTCAAGCGTGGCGGGATGTGAGGCAGGTAGGCGGAACATCCTTCCTGCCTTTTTTGAGGTGTGTGAGAAAAAAACTTTGACAGATGGATCTATTTTGCGATAGAGTCTCAATTGACGATGGGAATATGAGATGCATTCTCATGTTCCTGATTCCCTTTTTGACTGCCTGGAGAGATGATTTTGAATCAATGCATTCATGTTGCTGTGTTTACATCATGCATCAACACCCACTTGTTTTCATCTCCCAGCAGCCATTTTGGGGAATCATTTCCTAACAATCATCGGGACTAGTCGGGCCAATCAGACCTGAGCGATGGGTTTGTTTGAGCCTATTCCAAGAGTCTGACTCGTCCAATCAACAAGGAATTGAAGCATGAGTTATCGAGTAGAGAGACGATGGAAATTAAGACCTCTAACAGCGCACCGGGTCTCTCTGCTCGAAATCCTTCAAAAACCCGATGTTCTTAAGCTGATGCAAGTCATGAACACCATCCTGGCTGTTTTAAGCGGAGGCGGTCATCCCGGTAGATGGCAAGTTTGCTTTCCAAGCCAGGCACCACAGAATAGGCGCCTTAACGGCATTCTTGATAAGATGCGCTCATTTTCTACTCCGTCCCCTTGACCTGGATTTTGGGGTTACTCTCTTCAACCCCGGGCGGATAAACAGTCCCATGGCTGTTTCCGAGCATATACTTTATCAAGTCTCCGCGAGGCGTCCTTTTTTTTTCTGCTCTGATAAGTAGACCCCAAAGGCAGGCGTGGTCTGATTGACTGGGCTCAACAGGATGGATTTGACGCTTGAGGACGGGAATCATCAAACTTGTTTTTGGTGTTTGTTTAGACGTGAGCGTTGCTTAAATTGTGTTTTGTGCAGAAAAAATGCACAAAATCGATTGACATGCTCATTTTTGGCATGTATATTTGTTTTATACGGCAAGGAGGCGCATGGTGATTGTTGAGTTTCGAGTTTCTAATTTCAGATCGGTGGCCAGTGAACAAATGGTCAGTTTCGTAGCGGGAACCGGAAAAAATATTGAAAACATGGACCACTGCTTGCCTACCCCGGAGAAAAACCCAGTCAATTTGCTCAAGATGTTGGCGCTTTATGGGCCAAACGCGTCAGGAAAAAGCAATCTATTAAAAGCAATCAGATTCATGATCCGGTTTATCCGAGATTCTCATCGCCAGGATGAGAATGATGAAATTGAGGTGGAGCCGTTCAAATTTAGCGAAGCGCTGAGAAATGGGCCGAGCGAATTTGAGTTGACCTTTTTTGGCCCCTACAAAGACAGAAGGGTGCGATATCAATACGGATTCGTCATTGATCGGGAACGGGTGCAAGAAGAATGGCTTTACGCTTATCCCAAAGGTCGTTCGCAAAGGTGGTTGCATCGTAAGTGGGATGATGAAAAGCCCTGGGAGGGAACCGCTCTCAAGGGTCCTTACCGCCTTGTAGCTGAAGAGCGAACCAACGACAACACGCTGTTTCTTTCAAAAGCGGGAGGGCAGGAGAGACACCCAGAATTGGGTCCAGTGTACCGTTGGCTGAAAGATTGCATCATCTTTTTGGATATGGGCGACGGCATTCAAATATTTGAGCCCCAAGCGCGTCAAGCATTTAAAGAAGATCCAGCCTTTGCTGAGCTTGCATGCGAGGCGCTCAAAAAAGCCGACACCGGCATAGACAGCGCACGAGTTGATCTTGTGAGGATGGATGATGCCCAGATTAGAAATCTCATCGATCCCCTCCCCGAAGAAATGAAACTTGATGTAGTTAAAAGCCTGAGTGATACATCCACATGGGAAATGATGGCGAAGCATCAGGGCGAAGACGGCGTCTACGAAATTTCCTTTGGAGACGAGTCTTTGGGAACCAGGCGCATGTTCGTCCTCCTCTGGGCTGTATATGAGTCGCTTAAACGAGGCGGTCTGCTTGTCATTGACGAACTTGAGGCCAGCACCCATCCGCTGCTCACCAGAGCGGTGATGCACATGTTTCACCGGCTTTCCAATGGGGAACAGTCCACCCAAATGGTGTTTTCCACGCACCAGACCCATTTACTGAGCGGAGACCACCTTCGCAGGGATCAGGTCGTCTTGGTGTGTAAAGATAAATTTGGCCGCACAAACCTCGAATCTCTTTGGGATTACAAAAAGCCGCCGCGCAAAGGCGAGGCGATCGAGAAAGGCTACCTTGCTGGACGGTATGGCGCTATTCCCTATATCGAGGAGGTCTATTGGAATGGGAAAGCGCAATAGAAGCCAGGGGCGTTTAC
>JBNKOV010000409.1:0-5362 GCA_050294955.1 Holophagae bacterium | reverse complement strand
GCAACTCAACCGCCGCGCCAACCAACTGGCCCGCATCCTGAGAGATAAGGGCGTTGGACCCGAGGTCTTTGTAGGCAATTTCCAAGACCGCTCCCTGCACATGATGGTTGCCCTGATCGCCATCTTCAAGGCGGGCGGCGCCTATGTGCCTCTAGACCCCTACTACCCCAAGGAGCGCATCGCCTATATCATTGAGGACTCAGGCGTTTCCCAAATTATCACGCAAAGAAGTCTGGCTGAACAATTGATCGATCACAAGACAGATCTTGTCTTTTCAGACTCCGAGGAGATCCAGTCCTTTTCAAGGGAAAACCCACGGGCCGACTGTCACCCCCAGTCTGTGGCCTATTTAATGTACACATCTGGATCAACAGGCAATCCGAAAGGGGTGGTGGTTCTGCACAAAGGCATCGCCAACTATGTGATGTGGATGCGCAGCCGGTTTCCCCTTAAAGCTGAAGACAGGGTGCTGAACAAGACCTCCATGAATTTCGACATTTCCGTTTGGGAAATGTTCCTGCCTTTGATTAGTGGAGCGCAGCTGGTTCTGGGTCAAAAGCAAGAGCTTCAGGCCCCAGACAGCCTGGCGGCTTTGATCCGTCGGGAGGGTGTGACGGTGGTTCAATTCGTGCCATCGGCGCTCAAGGTGTTTATCGATTCAGGATTCCTGGCCTCCTGTCACTCTCTAAAGCGCATCTTCTCAGGGGGCGAAGCCCTGTCGGTCAGCTTAAAGGAAGATGTGTTGGCCCATTTCCCCGGCGAACTGCACAATCTATACGGACCCACGGAAGCCTCGATTTACGTTTGCCATCAAGAGCTGCATCGGGAGGATCGTCATCGCTCGGTTCCCATTGGTCGAAGCATGCACAATACCTGCGTTTACATATTGGACAAACAAATGAGGCCAGCCCCTGAGGGCGTTCCTGGAGAACTCTATATCGGCGGGGTGGCTCTGGCGAACGGGTACTTTAAAAAACCGGCGATCACAGCCGGGAAATTTGTACCGGACCCCTTCTCTAACACGCCAGGAGCCAGACTGTTTCGTACAGGCGACCTGGTGCGCTATTTCTGGGACGACAGCATTGAATTCCTTGGCAGAATGGACAACCAGGTGAAGGTGCGCGGCTACCGTATTGAACTGGGCGAGATCGAGCACAACCTCATCCGCCACCCTCAGGTTAAACACGCGGTGGTCATTGTCCGGGAAGATCAGGCCAACGACGTGCGCCTGGTGGCCTACCTGCTTTATAGCGACAGGCAGGGTCCGGAAAGCGAAGAACTGAGAGATTACCTGAAACGCAAGTTGCCGGATTACATGATCCCATCTCGATTTGTGGGATTGGACAGTATTCCGCTATTGCCCAACAACAAGCTGAATATCAAGGCGTTGCCCAAACCGGAGTACAAGAAACTGGTGAACCGGGAATTGGAGCGCAATTACGATAACGGCTTTGAGCGCGCCCTGTCGCAAATCTGGGAGGAGGTCCTGGAAACGGAGAAGTTCCTGCCCGGCGACAACTTCTTCGACGTGGGCGGGCATTCGCTGCTCATTGTGAAGCTGCGCAGTTTGATTAAGCAAAGACTGGATATTGAGGTCTCCAATATGGATCTCTTCCAGTATCCCAGCATCCGAAGCCTGGCTCGGCATTTAAACAAGAGCCGTCGCCCCGGCGAAACCATTGCGGCCCAAATGGCTAGCCGGGTTTCACAGAGGGATCAGTGGTTAAGAACGAAAATATCAAAAAGGGAGACGAGACATGACCTCAGAGTCTAACATGAATACAAAGGTTGCGATCATTGGCATGGCCTGCCGCATGCCAGGCGCGGAAGATGTGACAACATTCTGGCAAAACCTGATGGAAAGCAAGGATTCCATCTCCACCTTTACCGACGAGGAACTTCTGGCCTCAGGCATAGATCCGGAGGTGATCCGTTCGCCCAATTACGTGAAATCTCGCGGCATTATTGGCAACGCGGACCATTTCGACGCCTCCTTTTTCGGGTTCACCCCTCGCGAGGCGGAAATGTTGGATCCCCAGCACAGGGTCTTCTTGGAATGCGCCTGGCACGCCATGGAGGACAGCGGCTACAAACCGGGCGGCTCCAATCTCCGCATTGGCGTGTTTGGCGGCGTGGGCACCAACTGGCATCTGGGAGACGTAGACGGGCACCCCAGTGTGAAGAAATACTCCAGCGGCGCGTCGGTGGTCACCAGCAACGATAAGGACTATCTCACCACTCGGGTCTCCTATAAGCTGAACCTCACCGGCCCCAGCGTGAACCTGCAATGCGCCTGCTCCACCTCACTTGTGGCTACGATCCTGGGCATGAACAGTTTACTCAGTTACCAATCGGACCTTATCCTGGCTGGCGGCGCCACTATCGAAATTCCAGAAAAGAAGGGCTATCTCTATCAGGAAGGCGGCATGGAGTCGCCGGAAGGTCGATGCCGCCCCTTTGACAAGGGCGCCAAAGGCACCATTTTCAGCCGGGGCGCTGGCGTGATCGTGTTGAAACGGCTGGCCGACGCCATTAAAGACAACGACCATATTTATGCGGTCATCCGAGGCGGGGCCGTGAACAACGACGGCAACCAGAAAATAGGCTTCACAGCGCCCAGCGTTCAGGGCCAGGAAGAGGTAGCCGTGGAAACCTTTGAAATGGCGCGAATTACGCCGGATCAGATCTCCTTTGTAGAGGCTCACGGCACCGCCACCTCCCTCGGCGATCCCATTGAGGTTACCTCTCTCAGCAAGGCTTTCAGGCATTACACCGACCGCAATGGGTTTTGCGCTCTGGGTTCGGTTAAAAGCAACATCGGCCATACCGACGTGGCCTCGGGCGTGGCCAGCCTGATCAAGGTCGCCCTGTCCCTGAAAACCGGAATGCTGCCCGCCACCCTGCATTTTGAGGAACCCAATCCCAAGATCGATTTCGAGAAAAGCCCTTTCTTCGTCAACACAAAGCCACTGGAGCTGCAACGGGGCAACGGCCCCCTTCTGGCCATGATCAACTCATTCGGCGTGGGCGGCACCAACGCCTGCGCCGTGCTGGAAGAACCGCCGCCAGCCGCCATTAAAGAGGACGGCAAACGCAATGTGCTCCTGCTTTCGGCCAAAAGCGACGAGGCACTGGACAAGCTCACCCACCGCCTGAAGCAACATATTGAAGAAGCCATCCCCAATACGGACGATCTGGCCTACACCTGTCAGGCGGGCCGACAGTACTTTAAACATCGCCGATTCATCCCCTACAAGAACCGGGCCGAACTGCTGGAAAAATTGAAGGAGCCGGAACGACTTCCACGGCTTCTATGCGATCGGGACGACCGCCAAATCATCCTCACCTTCCCCGGTCAGGGCAATCAATTCATCGGCATGGGCCTCGAGCTTTATGGGGAAGAGAAGCTCTTTAGGGAAACCGTGGACCAATGCTGCGAAATCCTTCAACCCGAACTGGGCGTTGACCTGCGCCAGATCATGTACCCCGCCGAAGATTACGCAGCCGAAGCGGCGGAAAAGCTGGATCAGACCTATATAACCCAGCCCGCCCTGTTTGTGGTCAGCTATGCGCAGGCCAGATTGTGGCTCTCCTGGGGCCTCCAACCTCACGCCATGATTGGCCACAGCATCGGCGAATATGTAGCGGCCTGCCTGGCTGGGATCTTCTCTCTGGAAGACGCCCTTCTCGCCGTCGCCCGACGGGGTCGCCTGGTTCAAAACCTGCCCGGCGGCTCCATGTTGGCCGTGCAATTGCCGGAAGCGGATATCCCCCCCTACCTGACTGCTGATCTGGAAGTGGCCGTGGTCAACAGCCCGGGCCTCACCGTTGTAGCCGGTCCAACCGCAGAAATCGAGGCTTTAGAGGGGCGCTTAAAGGACCAGCGCATCTTCCACAAACATCTCGCCACCTCCCACGCCTTCCACTCCGCCATGATGGAGGACGCGCTCCCAGAATTCAGACAATTCTTTGAGACCATCCAACTCAACAGGCCCAATTTACCCATCGTTTCTACGGTCACAGGAAACTGGCTGACCGATGAAGAGGCCCAAGACCCGGAATACTGGGTGCAACACGTTCGCCGGGCGGTTCGGTTTTCCGAGGCCATAAAAACCCTTCTGGCGGGAGAGACGCCCTACCTCTTTCTTGAATCGGGACCGGGCCATTCTTGCGAATCGGCCATCAAAGCCCATTTGGAACGGGATACGGTCCATGCTGTGACCACGTCCATGCGGGCCGCTCGCAAGCCTCAATCCAACTCAATCATGGAAGCCGTAGGCCGCCTTTGGGCCGCAGGAGCCGCGCTTGAATGGAGCGCCCTTTACGGGGACCGCCATCCGGGACGCATTCCCATTCCGGGATACCCCTTTGAAAGAGAGAAGTTTGCACTTGATTTCTCTCAAAACACGGGCAGAGCGCCAAAGAAGGAAAAGAAGAAGGCAAATGTGGGAGACTGGCTCTACCTGCCCTCCTGGACCCGCTCCCTGCCCCCGGAATTCTTGCCCAAACTAGAGGAAGAATCCCATTGTTGGCTGCTGTTTATGGATGACGCAGGTCTTGGCGCGGAACTATGCCAGCAGCTTGAAAAACGTGGAGACAAGGTATTTACCGCCACGATGGGGCCGGAATTCTCTCATACCGCCGATGGCGTGTTTACCATTAGCCCAGGGGAAAAAGACCATTACGAGCGTTGCTTGGACCTGCTAAAGGAAACCGGTCACAAACCAGATCGAGTGCTGCATTTATGGAATGTGCAGGCACAATGCAAAAGGCCAGATCTCGCCGACCTTGAGGCCCGCCAGGCCGTGAGCTTCTATAGCCCGCTCTACATGCAACAGGCATTCATCAAACACAACATTCTGGATAAACTGCACATCCTGGTTCTGGTCAACGGCCTCCTGAACGTGACCGGAGAACCCGTGGTGGACCCGCTCAAGGCGCTCGCCATAGGACCCGCTCGGGTCATCAACCGGGAGTTCCCCTCTATTCGCTCCCGCCTGGTTGATGTGGATGCAGATAAGAACCTCAAGGATCTGGCGGCCGCCCTCATTCTGGAAGCCCAATTGGACACGCCCGACACCCTGGTCTCCTACCGGAACGCCAATCGCTGGGTTGAATCCTTCCACCCGCTTCACCTGGAAAAACCCGAAGAGGTGAAACCCTATTTAAGAGAAAACGGCGTGTATCTGATCACCGGCGGTCTGGGCGGGTTGGGCCTGCTCTTCGCCCGTCATATGGCGGAGGCGGCAAAGGTAAACCTCATCCTCACCTATCGTTCGCCCCTTCCGGAACGATCCCAATGGGAGAGCTGGCTAAAAGACCACCCGGAAACCGATTTCACCAGTGAAAAAATTCGCGGCAT
>JBNKOV010000408.1:0-5366 GCA_050294955.1 Holophagae bacterium | reverse complement strand
GATCCAGCCTGACGCCAACTCGATATTCCCCATTTTCCAAAATAAGATCCCAAAGAGCCTTGATGGGCGACACTCCCAAGCCTCCCCAACTTCAACCAGCGCTGGCGAAGTCCACAAATGAAATCAGGCTTGGTCAAGACACAAAAAAAGCCGCCTTAATGGCGGCTTCTTTTGTGTCTAACCTGTTGGTTATGAACAGTTGCGAGGTGGTACGGACTGAGGGAGTCGAACCCCCGACCTTCTGGTTCGTAGCCAGATGCTCTATCCAGCTGAGCTAAGTCCGCTCCGAAACTCGGATAACCCCGAACGGCGCAAAGAATAACCAGATTCCGCGACCATGTCAACCGAAAAGATGCTTTTTTGTTAACTAATCCGACGAAATCTTTTTTTCAGTGGATGCTCACATTGAGAGACAGCAGGCGCCACACCGCAGAACCTACTTGGTTTATTGGAGTAACAGAAGTCTCATGCCATAACGGCGTGAATCTTCTCCTTCAGTTGCTCCGGGGTCATGGGTTTGGCGAGGTAATTGTTAACACCCGCTCGCAGAGCTTTTGTTACATCCTCTGGGGTCGCGTTGGTCGTGACCATGAGAATGGGCACCTCTTTGTGATTACCTGCCCGAGCCCGGGTAACCAACTCCAATCCATTCATGGCTGGCATGTTCCAATCTGTGATTAGAAGGTCGATACCGCCCTGATCCAATATTTCCATGGCCTGTACGCCATCTTCCGCCTCGGCCACATCCGTGTACCCGATCAAGCTCAGTGCTTTTCTGATGATTCGCCTCATGGTTAATGAGTCATCTGCAACCAGGACTTTCATAGCGCTCCCTCCGAAACTCCCTATCCAAACATGCACTATCGAGAGTCCATAGTTGGCCTCATATCTCCAATCGGTGATCTCGATCACATTCTTGAGTGGATACTGGATGAAATATTCCATTTTTAGCCCAGCACTGGTGAATCACAGGACTTACCACCGCGCCATATCATAGAACCCGTTCCAATTAAAATCGAGGCGAAAATTGCGGGTCGAGTTGAAAAAAGGTTGCTCATACCGATCAGGTCATGTAATATTTCTAGTTCGTGTGGCTGGAACTGCATGGCGACGCTTTTTGTTGAACATTCTAAATTCTTGTCCCCACACGCAAATTTTCCCTTTGTGCTTGTTTTATCTTTTGTCACTGGAAATTTCAGAGCATGCGTCTCACAGTCTGTTTTATGGTACAATTTGGAGGCCATAAGTGGCGGCTGAGATCGGATCAGAACATTTTTAACACCCCAACAAGCACGTGAAATAAAGCAACAGGAGATCATGCCCATGTCTTTCATTTTTACCTCAGAGTCAGTCACGGAAGGACATCCCGACAAAATGGCCGATCAGATCAGCGATGCGGTCCTTGATGCGGCGCTTTCAAACGACCCCACAAGCCGCGTGGCCTGTGAATCCTTTCTGAATACGGGCTTTGTCCTGATCAGCGGTGAAATAACCACAAAATCCAGCCTGGACGTAGTTCGCATTGCGAGAGATGTTGTTAAAGACATTGGTTACGTTGGATCTGACATGGGTTTTGACGCAAACACCTGTGCAGTGTTGGTGGCATTGGATCAACAATCTCCGGACATTGCAATGGGCGTAGACAATCTGGGCGCTGGCGACCAGGGCCTTATGTTCGGTTTTGCCTGCCGGGAAACCGAAGAGTTGATGCCCTACCCCATTCAATTGGCCCATAAACTGTCCCACAGGCTAACTGAAGTTCGCAAAAGCGGCGCCTTGCCCTATTTGAGACCTGACGGAAAAACCCAGGTTTCTGTTCGCTACAGCGAAGACGGCAAGCCTTTACAATTAGACGCCATCGTGGTTTCCAGTCAGCATTCTGAAGCCGTTGAGTTGGAGCAGCTAAGAGCGGACATCCGCGAGCACGTTATTAATCCCATTGCTCCAGCGGACATGATCCACAGCGACACCAAATTTCATATCAACCCAACGGGTCGTTTCGTAATTGGCGGTCCAGTTGGCGACGCAGGCCTGACGGGTCGTAAGATTATCGTTGACACATATGGCGGATATGCGCGTCATGGCGGCGGCGCATTCTCCGGTAAAGACTCAACCAAGGTAGACCGTTCTGCGGCCTATGCATCCAGACATGTGGCCAAGAACATTGTGGCCGCTGGTCTTGCAGACCGTTGTGAAATTCAACTGGCTTATGCAATTGGCGTTGCCGAGCCGGTTTCCATCCACGTAGATACTTCTGGAACCGGGAAACGCAGTGATTTGGAGCTGGTTTCACTGGTTCGCAAGCATTTCGATTTGACCCCCCAGGGCATTATCAAAAGATACGGCCTGACGAACCCCATTTTCCGTCCAACTGCGACCTACGGTCACTTTGGAAGAAATGAATTCCCTTGGGAGCAAACCGACATGGTGGATCAGCTGAACAGCTAGGTGTTCACCAGAAAACCGAAACCGCTCAAGATTTTGCTGAGGAGTAGCAATGACCACCAGTACTGAAGATTACAAAGTTAAAGATATCGGGTTGGCTGATTTCGGCCGCAAGGAAATTGAAATTGCGGAAAAAGAAATGCCGGGACTTATGGCGCTGCGCAAGAAGTACGGCGCATCCAAGCCCCTGGCTGGCGCTCGTATTGCGGGTTGTCTGCACATGACCATCCAAACTGCTGTTCTCATTGAGACCTTAATCGAGTTGGGCGCCTCTGTGCGCTGGTCTTCCTGCAACATTTTCTCAACTCAGGATCATGCGGCAGCAGCTATGGCCGCTGCAGGCGTCCCTGTATTTGCATGGAAGGGAGAAACAGACGAAGAATACGATTGGTGCATTGAGCAGACTATCTTCTGGCCAGACGGCGAGCCCCTGAACATGATTCTTGACGATGGCGGCGACTTGACCATCATGGTCCACCAGAAGTATCCTGAAATTTGCAGCGGCATTAAGGGCATTTCCGAGGAAACGACCACCGGTGTTCATCGTCTCTATCAGATGTTCGAAAAAGGCGAGCTGAAAATGCCTGCAATCAACGTAAACGACTCTGTTACCAAATCCAAGTTCGACAACCTCTACGGTTGCCGCGAGTCTCTGGCAGACGGGATTAAGCGCGCTACCGACGTGATGGTGGCGGGCAAGGTTGTGGTTGTGGCCGGTTACGGCGACGTTGGCAAGGGCTGCGCTCAGTCCATGCGCAACTTTGGCGCTCGTGTTTTGATCACCGAAATCGACCCCATCTGCGCCCTTCAGGCCTGCATGGAAGGTTATCAAGTCGTAACCATGGAAGACGCCGCGCCTCTGGGCGATATTTTCGTCACCTCCACAGGTTGTAAGGACGTGATCACCGGCGGCCACATGGATGTTATGAAAGACAACGCTATTGTGTGCAACATCGGACACTTCGATTCCGAAATTGAAGTAGCCTATCTCGTTAATCGCGAAGATATTCAAGAAGTTGAAATCAAGCCTCAAGTTGATAAGTTCATCTACCCCGACGGCAAGAGCATCATTGTTCTGGCCCGTGGCCGTCTGGTGAATCTGGGCTGCGCCACAGGCCATCCCTCTTTCGTAATGAGCAACAGCTTCACCAACCAGGTTATGGCGCAAATCGCGCTTTGGACCGAAAACGAGAAATATCCTTTGGGCGTTCACGTTCTTCCCAAGCATCTCGACGAAGAAGTAGCGCAACTCCATCTGGGTCAACTGGGCGCTAAGCTCACAAAACTTAGCCAGGATCAGGCCGATTATTTGGGCATCCCAAAAGAAGGCCCCTTCAAACCTGACCACTACCGATACTAATTCTCTTGAAATAGTTTAATTCTAAGGGCCGGGCTTGTTAAAGAGTCCGGCCCTTTTGCATAAGGGGGCATGATGACTGAAATATACGAGGGAGGATGTTTGTGCGGCGCTGTCCGCTATCGCGTTACAGGCGTCCCTACCGATCAGACTCACTGTCATTGCACTCTTTGTAGAAAGGTTTCCGGCTCAGCATTTGTCACATGGGCTTCATGGCCGTCAGAATCCATGGATCTCACCTCAGGGGAAATGGCCTATTATCAATCATCCGAAAAGGCCAGGCGGGGCTTCTGCTCCCAATGCGGTTCAACGCTTACCTTTGATCTTTTGGGGTCAGGGATGATAGATCTCGCCGTTTGCACACTGGACGATCCCAACATCATGAACCCTGCAGACCATATCTGGACATCCACAAAAATCTCATGGATTCACCTCAGCGACGGTCTCCCGATGTTTTCAGAAAGGCGGGGGATCTAACCTGCCGCTGGCTTTCCCGACTCGAACTTGCTATGATGGTCTTCGTTCCAATGAGTTTTTCATTTCGAGAGGGGGGCCAAATGACCGCCGCAACTTATCAAGACAAGCCATGGCTAAACCAATACGAGAAAGAGGTTCCACCTGAATTAACCTTTGAAGACACCTTTCTCCCTCAATTTTTTGAGCGGACCGCAGCGGATTATCCCAGAAGAACCGCCTTGATTTTTATGGGATATAAGATGTCGTATCAGGACTTAAAGGACAAAGTGGATCGGTTTGCAACAGCATTGAGCGACTTGGGCGTGCAAAAAGGGGATCGCGTTTCTCTCGTACTTCCCAATGTCATCCCCTTTGTCGTCTCCTATCTTGCGATTCAAAAAATTGGCGCTGCGCCTGTGTTAAACAATCCCCTGTATACGGACAGAGAATTGGCCCATCAGTTGAATGACTCAGGCTCCGTCGTTCTCATAACCTTAGATTTATTGGGGAATCGCATGATCGACCTTCGACCCCAGACACCGGTAAAACACATTGTAGCAACCTCAATTGGTGATTATCTACCCTTCCCCAAGAGCCTTCTTTTCAAGATATTCGGAAAAAAGAAAAAGTTAGCGGCAGATGTAGCTAAAGCAAAAGACGTCTACAAATTCAAGGACCTCATTAAAAATACTGCGCCCAATCCACCCCATGTAGAACTGTCTCCTGACGACATGGCAATGTTGCCCTATACCGGCGGCACCACCGGTGTCTCAAAAGGGGTTGTGATTACCCATCGCAACATGAGCCGACAGGTTCAACAGCTTAAGGCCTGGTTTCCCCAGTTCAAGATTGGCGACAAAGAAGTCATACTTGGCGCTTTGCCCTTTTTCCACTCTTTTGGCGTCATGTGCTCCATGAGCCTCGCCTTCACCGCAGGATGGACCAATGTCCTTGTTCCCAAGCCCCAGCCCGACCAGTTATTGGAGGCTATTGAAAAACATAAACCGACCTTCGTTCCCCTGGTCCCTACGATGTTTATTGGGCTGCTGAGCCATCCAAATATCGATAAAGTAGACCTTTCTTGCATCAAGGGTTGCTTTTCTGGAAG
>JBNKOV010000407.1:0-5374 GCA_050294955.1 Holophagae bacterium | reverse complement strand
TGGCTTGCCTCCAGGCTTTCCTGCTCGACCTGTGTTAATGGAGAAGACATAAGTTCTGGCTTTTCGATCCAGCTTGCATCGCATGCCCTTTTTATGAATTAGGTTGTACAGATTCAGCTTAACCACTTCATTGTCGGTGTGAATGGTTAAGTTTGGCTCAGAATAGGAAGCCATAACTTCATTAAAAATAGCCAGGGCCTGTGTTACAGATTTCCCAGTTAAATCCAGTTCCATTATTTCATTTTCTCCAAATCATAAGGCGGGTAGACAATTTTGTACTTGTCTTTGAAACTCTCTCCCATTCGCCAGGATAAATGAGGGGCCATGCGATGTAAATAAAAAAGGAACTCCCTGAGTTTTTCTACGGTAAATCCCTCGTCATAAACACGGTTCAAGGGGACCCTTGATTTCAGGTTCAATTCTAAATTTGAAAAACTGAATCGTAATGCCGGTGATATGAGTGTGCATTGGACCAGGTTGGGTTTGGAGTAACGAAGCTCCACCGCTCTTAAAAAGCCCCAAGGCACAAACACCGATTTCTGGTTTGGCAGAACCATGGTAATGCCTGTATTGTCCACATCAATCCTTCGTTTCCCATGCCAGCGTATCATGAAAAGGAAAACCGTAAGGAACGGGATCATCATTGCTGCGCTAAGAATCGAAGGCAATAGCAGGATTTCAAAAACAGTGTGGATATTCTGAAACATAATTAAAACCAAGAAGAAGCATGAAAGAAAGAAAAAGATTAGCGCCAGGAGCACATAGGGCAGAACCGTGAGGACTGCATAATATCTTCCAAATAATTGAAGGGTGAAATGTCTTTCTGCTTCCACTAACCGCCCCCTCCTCCAAGAGACATGGACAACTCCTCAGGCGTCATTTTCCACAATGGATAACTATCCACGAGAGAGAGAAACTGTTTTCCATAACCCTTTGTGTGAATTCGGTTGTCAGCTACAATCAGTACGCCCCTGTCCCCTTTGCTGCGAATGAGGCGGCCTGCTCCCTGCTTGAACTTGAGCAACGCCAGGGGCAGCGAGTAATCTTTAAACGAGGATCTTCCCTCTGCTTCCATGGCGGCGCAACGAGCCTCAAATATGGGATCGCCTACCTGCCGAAATGGTAATTTGGTGATAATTACCTTAGTTAGCGCAGCTCCGGGCAGATCGACGCCTTCCCAAAAAGAATCTGTGCCCAGCAACACGCCTTGGGTTTGTTTCATTCGTTGAATGAGGTAAGAGCGCGCTGCTCGGCCCTGCACCAGGAGATCTACGCCTGCCTTGGCTAGGGGTTCTTCAATCTGTCGGGCCATGATGTAAAGGAGGTTGTATGAGGTAAATAAGACTAAGGTGCCGCCTGGATAGCCGGAGAAAACGGTTCTCAAAACGATCTCGGCTAAATCAGTGGTGAACGAAGTCTGGTTGGGGTCGGATGGTAGGCGCGTAAGGTAAAGGCAGGTTTGTGTGCGGTAGTCGAATGGAGAGGAGAACGATTTAAATGTCCATTCTTTTTCCTTCCAGTCGTTTAAGCCGTTTCTTCCAGCGAGAAATTTAAAATCGTCTTTCAAATCAAGGGTCGCGCTTGTCATGATAATTGATCGGAAGGGTTTAAATAATGCTTCTCGGAGCATGGGAGCTACGTTCAGTGGGGATATTTTATATTCGAATTCATCAAACTGGCGGCCCTTTTTTAATTCAAGCCAGGGCACCTGGTTTCCATCAGACCGGATCGCGAAGTTTTTTAAAGCGCCCATTGCCCCTTCCAGTCTTGATAATCTAGCGTCCAATTCAATTATCAACCCATTGGTTTTTTCAAGAAACTTGTCCGATTGACTTTTGGCTTCTCTCCTAATTTTACGTGCGGTTAGCGCCAGTTCATGCAACATGGCCAGGAGCGCTTTGGCTTCTGTCTTGGCTTCATCCAGTTTCCCCGATTCTAATAGAGTCTCCTTCAGCCAGACAACCTGTTGGCGCTTCTGGTCTGGGTTAAGCGCCTCGTGAAGGGCTCGGCTGAGGCTGTAAAGTTGTTCAATAAGAGCGTCTTGAACCTGTCTAAACTCTGGGATGAGCGTTTCCTCCAGCTTCTTGACCAAGTCCAATGCGCTGTGTTCAACGCCAGCTTGAAAGAGCCTGGAGAGAAGACCTTTATTGCCTCTAGATCTCGATAGAAATTTTCCAAGCGTAAGCCGTAGTCCGAAAGAGGCAATTTTCTGGCCAAAGTGATCTGTCGCAATGTCTTCGATGCTATGGGCTTCATCCAAGATGATGTGTTCATAAGGTGGAATAACCGCCGAGGCAGTGTAATTTCCTGAAGAGCTTCGCAGAGCGAGGTCGGCAAAAAGGAGGGCTTGATTTAAAACCAACACCTTTGCCTGTGCTGCTCGCCGACGAGATTCATAAAAAGGAGCTTTTTGAAAGAACTTGCATTTGGCGCCCAGGCACATGTCTGCATCGGAACGCACCATTTCCCAAGCATCTCTACTGGGGACAAAGGGCAGGTCGGCTCTGTCTCCGCTGCCGCTTTCTTCAACCCAGGCCTGGAGGTCGCGAATCTCCTTTTTTAAACTGTTCTCTTCCTCTGTGAACAGCTCCATCTGGTTTGTTTGAAGGTCACCTAGCTTCCTGAGGCAAACATAGTTGCCCCTTCCCTTGACCAAACTTGCCTGGGGCGCATTTGGCACAGCTTTTCTGGCTAATGGGATATCCTTGAAAACCAGTTGCTCTTGAAGCGCAATGGTTTTGGTCGCCACCACCACCCTGCCTTTATTATGTTTGGTCCATAAGAGGGTAGGTATCATATAGGCGAGGCTTTTGCCCGTGCCTGTTCCGGCCTCTACGGCCAGAATTTCGTTATTATTAATGGCTTGAGTTACTACCCCAGCCATTTGGACCTGGCTTTCTCTGGCTTCGTAGTTTCCCAGTTGAAGCGCTAAAGGTCCTTTGTCTGCAAATATGGCGGCCACTTCTGTGGCTTCTACATTGACGGGCTTGGGTTCCGTGGCGGGTTCAACCACAACAATGCACGAGGAAACATCATTGTTGACAATCATGGAGCCTACGCCTTCCTCGCCAAAAAGGGTTGCCATGTGCATGTCTTGTTGAGATGGTTGAAGGATTCCGCTGGGGTGATTATGAAGCGTCATATCGCCAGGTTTAACGCGGGAAACCAGGGCGGGAACCTCTGACTGCGTCCCTCGGCAAACCACCTTTACTGCCGAGTAAAGGGAGGTTTCGTCCTCTCGTGTCAAAATGGCAAACAATTCCCTTCCCTGGTTTTCCGAAATTTCCAGAGCTAGTTTTTCAATGACATTAGAAGAGAGGTAACGAGTAGTTTCAGGCATAACACCTTGAAGTATAGTACAAAACGGTAGAAATTACGCCTTGAATTGACAACCCTCAGCGATTCGTCAGCCATTCCGCATAATGCGAGGTTTCAGGTGTCCGGCGGCGGAAGTTTTGCTTTCGCCGCCGGTATTGATCAGTTGGAAAGGCGTTGTTGGACTTCTTTGAACGCCTCGTCGAAGGGAATGCGCTCCTGATCTGTGGTGTCTCGATCACGAATGGTCACTGTGCCGTCCTCCAGTGTTTGACCATCAACAGTGAGGCAATAGGGGGTTCCTATTTCATCATGACGGGCATAGCGTTTTCCTATAGCATGTTGCTCGTCGTAGCGGGCATTGATGCCCGCTGATGAAAATTTGGAAACAAGTTCTCGGGCTTTCTCGGGCATGCCATCTTTTTTGACCAGAGGGAGAACGGCCACTTTATAGGGCGCCAGTCTGGGGTGAAGCTTTAGATAACGCCGCTTCTCAATACCGCCTTTTGCGCTTTCCCGGGGCTTTTCTTCATACCGATAGGCATCAAGGAGAATCATTAGGACTGTCCGTGTTGCGCCAGCAGCAGGCTCAATGACATAGGGCGTGTATTTATAGGGTTTCTTGCCCGTTTTGGGGTCTTCTTTGTTCGGGTCAAGGTAGGTCATATTCTGGCCGGAGGCTTCTGCATGTTTTTTCAGATCGTAATCGGTGCGGCTTGCCACGCCTTCCAGTTCATCCCAGCCCCAGGGGTATTCGTATTCCACGTCGTAACAGCAATCGGCATAGTGGGCCAGTTCATCAGCCTCATGTCGTCGCAAGCGTAGTTTTTCCGGTGAGTTGGCAAAGCGGCGGTACCAATTCAGCCGATTGTCTTTCCAGTAATCCAGCCATTCACCCTGGGTTCCTGGCTCTACAAAAAATTCCATTTCCATTTGTTCAAATTCGCAGGAACGGAATATGAAATGCTCAACAGTGATTTCATTACGGAAAGATTTCCCCATTTGAGCAATTCCAAATGGCACCTTCATAGACATAGAACTTTGTATATTGCGGAACTGAACAAACATTGCTTGAGCGGTTTCGGGTCTCAGATAGACTGCGCTGTCGCGAACCTTATCCTCAACAATCTTCATCATTTCATCGCGGCTGAGATCCTTGCCTTCTAATGCATTGACAATTTCTCCGATGGGATCTATAGGACCCATGCTAGTGCGAAACATGAGATTGAATTTGCGCTCCTCACTTAAGAAGGGGCTCCCGATAATTGGGCTAACATAACCGCGAAAAGGGAATTTAACCGGCTCGGCATCTTCATCTGGGAAAAATCCCACGGTCTTTTCATCTAAGACCTTTAATCCTGTTAATACTTTACCGTCCCTTTTTAACTCAATGCCGAACTGGTCAGCCACCATTTTCTGGTATGTTTTGGCTTGACCCTTGTCTGAGCAGTTCAGCGGCAATTCATCGCCGGGGTTGGGCCGAGGCGCTTTATCGGCGCGAAACCGTTCTTTGGTGAGCAGGCAATCCACCAATGGATCGGAAAAACCAGAGAGGTGACCAGAGGCCTGCCAGACTTTGGGATGCATCATGATGGACGCATCCAGCCCAACAACATCTTCTCTTTCGTAAATCATGGAACGCCACCATTCGTTCATGATGTTTCGTTTGAGTTCTATGCCCAACGGGCCGTAATCGTAGGCGCTCTTTAAACCGCCATAAATTTCGCTGGACTGAAATACAAATCCACGCTGCTTGCAAAGAGCAGTTAGATCTTTCATAAGATCGCCGGTATTGATGCCACTGTTTTTCATATTCATTGAATGCCTCCCTCCAATTCGGCCTGACATGGGATTATTTCACCTTTGAGCCATAGCGGCAATTGATAATTTCAGCTTTTTTGTTGTGACCTCTGCATCATCATTCCGCATTTGGTGAAATTTTTAAGATATTTGCCTTTATAAAGGATTCCATAATCATAGACAACACAGCCACTTCCATTGCTACTATCATATACTGAGTCTAGCATATCGACACTACCAATACCGATCATCAACGTCA
>JBNKOV010000406.1:0-5375 GCA_050294955.1 Holophagae bacterium | reverse complement strand
TGGTGTTATTGCACATGAGAGGAACTCTCTCAAAGCTCACTCTAAAGTCTCTCATGGTGTGCACTATCCATAGGATCTAGGAGCAGAAGCTACATACTCAGCCTCAATGGTGGATTGAGCAACTGAAGATTGTTTTTGAGAATACCAACAAATGAGAGAAGATCCAAGAAAATGACTAGTTATAGAAGTGCTCTTTCGGTCAATCCCACAACCCACAAAATCAGCATCGGAAAAGCCAACAAGATCCAGTGAAGAAGAAGCAGAATACTAAATTCCAAACTCAGGAGTGTGTTTGAGATACCTGAAAACTCGCTGGACTGCCATCCAATGTGAAGAGCGTGGGATAGCATGAAAGCGCACGCACAGCCCCACGGTGAACTGAATGTCCGGCCATGTCACTGTGAGGTACAGGAGGGAGTCAAACATGCTTTTGTACTCATTTTGATCAAAATTTTCATCCGGATTCAGTGCCATTGCTGTGCTCATCAGAGTTGACATGGCCCTGAGCTCAGCCATGTTGAACTTCTTCATCAGGTCATTCGTGTACTTGGCTTGATCTACAAAGGTCTCTTGCTTTGTTTGCCGCCTTCAAAAATTTTGCGAAGACAATGGGCTTTAGCAAATAATCCACAGCGTCCATTTGGAAACCGTCCAACGCATATTCCCGATGGGCCGTAGTAAATACAACCAACGGCCTGTTTTGAAGACTGCGCAATAAATCCAGGCCGTTCAAGTCCGGCATGTTGATATCAAGGAAAATGAGATCAATGCTTTCCCTACTTAGGAAGTCACTGGCTTCCAGCGCATTGAGAAACGCGCCCTGGGGTTCCAGAAACGGCGTCTTCTCCATGTAGGAGGACAGAACGCCCAAGCCTGCTGGTTCGTCGTCTATGGCTATACAGCTGATTTTCATGTACTTCTTTCCTTCAAAATCAAAGAGCCTTTCTCCAGCATTGCAGATCCGCCCATCACCAGGGTCAGGCGAACCCTATATTGCCCGTCCTTTTCCAACTCCTCGAGCTGGTACCTTCCTGGAAAGAGCAACTCGAGGCGACGATGAACGTTTTCCAGGCCAAAACCTCCGGTTTCATGGTCAACGCATGGGTGAATACTATTTTCCACATATAATTCCAACGTACTGTCTTTAATGTGAATACGGATCGAAATTGGCGTGGGACGGGCATTGCTCACGCCGTGCTTAAAGGCATTTTCTACAAACGGCAGGAGGATCATGGGCGGCAAGCTGATATTCCCGGGTTTACCCTCAATTGTAAAATCTATGGGGATGGCTTCGTTCAAGCGCATGCGCTGCAAGGCGATATAATTTTCCAGATAATCCAACTCGCCCTCAAGAGCGACCTGCTCTTCAGACACCTCATGCAACATGTAACGCATCATTTGAGAAAGGCGGGCGATGGCGTCCGCTGTTTCCTCATCTCCCTTCTTTTGAGCTAGATAGAAGATTCCATTTAAAGCGTTAAACAAGAAATGGGGGTGAATGCGACTTTTAAGCAGGCCCAACTCCGTGCGAGCCTGTTTCTCTCGAATCTCCAAGGCGATTCTGTGTTGGTAGAACCAATCAAAAGCCAGACCTGTAAACAAACCCAGACCAAGAACAAGCAGGTTGGCCGACAGGGTGACAACCCGAGTTTCAAGCAATACAGACGACCCAACAGAAGCGCCCATAGAATTTAAAACAAGGCTGTCCACTACAAGCTCAATCCCCGTAACGGCAACAAATAGGGATAACATTTGCCGGAAGAATCGCCACGAAAAGCGCCCCTCATTCCGTGGGAAAAGGTAGAGAACAAAAAAGAAGAGGACGGCGTTGGAGACCATGCCGTGGATGAACAGACCTCTAAAAATCTCGGTCCCGTCCTGTCCGTTATTGAAGGTGTAATGGGCCGAATTGTAGAGCAACCACGATAAACCCAGCCAGATAATGGCGCCAATAAGAATGCCCGAAATGGATCTGATCATGAACATGCCTCGCAAAGTCCTCTCCGGACCCGTGAATCCTCATTATACCGCCCTATGGCTCATCCCAAGCCAGGGAATCGACCAGGGCCTTGTTTCCATCGACCAATGACCCTAATGGCCCAATTAAGCGCCTTGTCCCATATTTAAGCATCCTTGTCGATCCACCAGCGCCATTGGTAGACCAGCTAGAACCAGCCCGACCATTTGAACGTCTGCAAGCACAGAAGAAACGGTCCGACCCATTCTGAGGCGTCGGCTGGATATCAAAGGAGGAGCGTCGTGAAATTAACCATCAAAAATCTCAGCAAGACCTATAACGGGGATGTGCGCGCCATTTCCAATGTTTCTATGTGTTTACGTCCTGGCATGTTTGGGTTGCTAGGTCCCAATGGGGCGGGGAAATCCTCGCTCATGCGCACGCTGGCCACCTTGCAGGAGCCGGATGAGGGTGAGATCCGCTTGGGTGAATGGGACCTCTTGAGACAGCCCGACCAGGTGCGCCGTGTCCTGGGTTATCTACCACAGGATTTTGGGGTTTACCCCAAAATCTCCGCAATGGATTTGCTGGAACATTTCGCCCTGTTAAAAGGAATTGGGGATAAAAAGACAAGACGGCGGGCTGTTGAAGACCTCTTACATCTCGTGAACCTGTATCATGTACGAAATAAGAGTGTTGACAGTTTCTCCGGCGGCATGGTTCGACGGTGGGGCATTGCTCAGGCTCTGTTGGGAGACCCCAAACTGATCATTGTAGACGAGCCCACCGCCGGCTTGGACCCAGAAGAACGCAATCGCTTCCACCGTCTTCTTAGCGCGATAAGCGAAAAGGTGATCGTCATGTTATCGACCCATATCGTGAGCGATGTTGCGGAACTATGTGCGGAAATGGCGGTTATGGACAAGGGGCGATTGTTGCTAACGGGCAAGCCGCAAGAACTCATTTCCTGGATTAGGGGTCGTGTTTGGAAAAGGCAGATTCCCCACGGTGATTTACAAGTCATCAGCCAGCATTACCCATTTATTTCCAGTCGCCTCGCCCTGGGTGAGACATGGGTCAGGGTCTTTGGCGACCAGAAACCGGATGAGCATTTTCAGCCCTGCGAAGCCGAACTGGAAGATGTCTATTTCTCCGCGATTGCGGGCTATATCAAACAGGAGAGCCGCGTATGATCTTTTCCATTGCCTATTTCCAGTTTCGCGCCGCCCTGCGTTCTCCTTCAACCTATATTTACTGGTTTATCTACAGCCTGTTAGGCCTTCTCTGGACCCTTGCCTACGTGGGCGCTGTTCCGGGAATGGATGTGTCTATGGGGCCTGAAATGTTGCTGGTCAATAGTCCCTATGTTTTAAGCCAGGTCATTTCACTGGTCAGCATTTTTGGCGTATTTACCGTTGCTGGGGTTATGGGGCGCGCTGGCGCTTTGGATTTTCTCCACCACTCCCCCGCCCTCGTTTTTCGCACACCCATTTCCAGAAACGCCTATCTCCCTGGACGGTTTGCAGGGGCTTATCTCACCCTGCTTTTTATTTTCTCCGGCGTATCTCTGGGAGCTTGGGCGGCAGTTCATTCCGGCGTGCCCGCTCCCGATCTGGTGGGTCATGACTCCATAGTCGCTTATCTAGCGCCCCTGGCCATTTCTGTTTGGCCCAATCTTTTTGCCTGTGGCGCCTTCTTCTTTTGCTTAACAGCAATAACCCGAAAAATGACGGCGGTTTATGTAGGGAGCGCTGTCTTGTTGCTGGGCTGGTTAATGGCGTCCGGCGTGTCTACTGGTGATGGCGTGGGACCCGTTCTTCATGCTTTGTTGGACCCTACCGGCATATTCGCCTCGGACCGAATGACCCTGTACTGGTCCCTCGCCGAAAAAAATGCGAGAGGCGTTGAGCTGTCTGGCGTCTTCTTGTGGAACCGCTTGTTATGGCTGGGTTTCGGCCTGGTTTGCCTCGGTGTCGTCATGAAAGTCTTTACCAGCGCTCCTTCAACTGACAAAAAACAAACCAAACGCCTCAAACCAGACCGTGAGTTGAAAGACCCATCAACCTGGATGCCTGTCGCTCCGGCCTTTAACATTTTTATTTACTGGAAGATGTGGCTAGCCATGGCCAGGTTCGAACTGAAGGCCATCCTGCTGAACCGCTACTTTGCAGCAATCTTGACCTGCCTTGTTCTTTTCATGATCATGAGTTCCCTTGAGATCGGTCCCTTGACAGGCTCATACTCCTATCCCGTTACTTGGCTGGTGCTTGGCAAGGTAGGTCAAGATTTTGAGTTGTTTATCCTAGTTTTGGCGGCGTTCTACGCGGGTGAAATCGTCCACCGTGAACGAGATGTGGCGTTAAATCAAATCTACGACGCGTTGCCCATGCCAAATTGGACGCCCCTAACCGCCAAAGTAGCTGGATTGATCGCCCTGGTGCTGGTGTTGTTGGGCATGGTCTTTATCTGCGGCGTCTCCGTCCAGTTGTTGCGGGGATGGACCCAACTTAACCTGCCCCTTTACACCATAGACCTGCTGGTCATCCGATTCTCACGCCTGACCATGATCTGCATTCTCGCCATTTTCCTCCATGTCCTGGTCAACCACAAACCTCTGGGTCATATGGCTATGCTCCTATATTTACTCTTTAGCATGGCCGCCCCAAAGCTGGGTTTGGAACATCCCCTTCTCCGATTTGCCAGCGCGCCACGAGCGGTCTGGTCCGATATGAACGGGTTCGGGGCTGCGCTTTGGCCTCATCTCGCGTACAAGGGGTTCTGGGCTATTTTCAGTCTCCTTTTGGTGTTTATCTCACTGCTGCTTTGGACTCGCGGAACGTCACTATCCTTGACGGTGCGGGTCCGGCGGGCCATTGAAATGCCTCGGGCGTGGCGACTTATTTATGGCGCACTCAGCTTCTGGTTGGCGTATGGCGCCTTACTATTTTATAAAAGCAATGTGGCTGCCACCTTTGAAACCAGGAACCAAAAGCAGGCCAGGGCAGCGGAATTGGAACAACAATTCGGCAAATACCGCAACTTGCCCAACTTTTCCGTGGACCATGCGGACCTCCAAATTCATCTCTTTGCGGCCAAAGGCGCGTTGGAAATGGAAGGCGCCTACGTTCTGGAAAACAGACAGACCATTCCACTGGATCGAATCGCCTTAAATCTGGGAAGGTTTGTGAAATTAACCCAGTTGGCCCCTCATGAGGCGTTCCAACCGGAAGTCTTCCGGCCCGATCTTGGGTTCTATGTCCTGAAATTAAATCAACCCATTCCTCCAGGAGAGACCATAGGGGTTTCCTTTGCCTATACCTACCAAAAACCCGATTTGCCTGCCCAATTTGGCAGCCATCAGCTCTTTCGCAATGGCACATTCCTCAAAAAAGACTATTTCCCAATGACCGGCTTCCCA
>JBNKOV010000405.1:0-5380 GCA_050294955.1 Holophagae bacterium | reverse complement strand
TGAAGGTTTGGTTCTGGTTCATATTGGGATTCAATTCCAAGCCCACAAGGCCGAGAGCGCCGGGCGGTTCTTGGGGAAGTGGGAAGGCTGCGCCCGAATGGGTGAGTGTGGACGCAGCCAGCCCGGTCCCGAGTCCGGGACCTATGCTTCGCATGATCGTGGTGAACTCCGGGGTGTCTTGACCATTGTTGTCTATTATCAACCTACCATGGGTTTGCGGAGGGGTTTTGATAAAAACCGTTCCGGCGCCGCCGGCCTGGCTATGATTCGAGTCCGGGCCGCCATGGGCTTGAATGCGGTTTATGTCCCAGGTTAAAGGGTTGTTGAGATAGAGCGCGATCCTGCCGCCGCCTCCGTCGATGGAATCGTTGCCCCCGTTTGCAGTGATCAGGCCGGAGCCCGTCAGGGTGTTCCCATGGATGAGAATGGAGCCGCCCGATCCAGCGCGAGTGTTTCCTGCGCCTCCGTTGGCTCGAATGGCGCCGTCCACCTCCAAGTCGTTCGTCTTAATGTGCAAGGCTCCGCCGCCATTTCCGGCTGGACCGGCTTCAGAGCCGCCGCCCCCGGGCAGAGTGGGATTGCGAAAATCGCCGTAAGCCGGATTTCGCACCAGGCCATTCCCCACGCCGCCCAATCCGGCGTGACTGCCGCCTGAATTAGGTATTTCCGAGGGAAGGTTGCCCAGGGCATGCCCAAAGTCTCCCGTGTTGTCTCCGCGATGGGCGCCGAGGTAGCCCTTTTCCGTGACGTCCAACTCACTGGCTCCGTCGATTAAAAGCCGGTTGGCATATAATTCCAAATTGTAATGGATAGAGGTGGTTGCATAGGGGATGGTCAATATGCCGCCGTTTAGCAAAGCAGCTCGGTCGCCTGCCATGATGCGATTATTGCCAAAGGTTGTAAATGCCTTGCCCTCTATCGTGAGATTGTCCACTCGGGTTACGCCGCAATAAGGATCGCCGGGACTTGCGATTGTAGTCAAGTCGCCATCCACTGTAATGGTGGTTGCTGTATTGGAGATAATCTCGAAGGTGGTGTCGGCATGGGCGTTGGGGCAGAGATGCAGGCCTACCAGACCGGGATTGCCCGTAGAGGCGTCTGGGATGGGGAAGTTGGCGTTATCATCGGTCAGCGTTGTTGGGGTGAGGCTGGTGCTTCTGCCGCGATGAATGAACCTGAATGTGGTTGAGATGGCGTTTGGGGCATGCCCGTTGTTGTCTACTATGAGATCGCCCCAAAGGCTTGTATCCCTATGGAGATAAACCGTTCCGGCTCCGCCTCGGTGAGCGGCGTTGCTGTCGTCGGCCCCGTAAGCCTGAATATTGTTCAAGTCGAAGGCGTCGGCATTTTGGTAATACAGGGCGATTCGTCCTCCGCCCCCGTCTATAGAGTCGTTTCCTCCATTGGCTGTAATGAGACCTGCCCCGGATAGGGTTTCCGTTTGGATGTAAATGGAGCCGCCGCTTCCCGCGCGGGTATTTCCACCGCTGCCATTGGCATGTAAGCCGCCTTCCAGTTGAAGTTGTTTTGTATCAATGCGCAGCACGCCACCGCCATTGCCTCCGAACCCGCTTTCAGAGCCGCCAGTTCCGGGCAGGGTGGGACGACGAAATCCTCCATAACCTGGAACTCTTAAGAATCCATCCCCTATCCCTCCCAGGCCGCCATAACTGCCTCCTGAATTGGGGATGGTGGTGGGGGCGTTGCCCAGGGTTCTTGCAAAACTTGACGCATTGTCTCCACGGTTGGAACCCAAATAGCCCTTGTCTGTTGCGTCAATAACGCCCATGGGGTCGATGTGGAGGAGGTTGGCTTGCACGTCCAGATGGTGGTAGTAGTCTGTAGTCGCGTAGGGGATGGTGAGGGTTCCGTTTTCGGTCACGTCTACTCGGTCTATTGCGATGATGCGGTTGCTCCCAAAGGTCGCATTCGTATTTCTGGTGATGCTGAGTTCATCAATCTGGGTTGCGCCGCAGTAGGCGTCGCCGGGGGAGGCGAGTCCGGTCATGTCGCCTTCAATCCAGATGGTGGTTTCAGTGTTTGCGGTGATTAGAAAGGATTCCTGCCGATCAATGTTGGGAACCAGTCGCATGCCAGCAAGGCCCGGATAGCCTGTTTCGGGGTCTGGCAGTGGAAAATGAGCGGCTTGATCGGTCAGGCTTGAGGCTGTGAGGGCCGTGCTTCTACCACGCTTGAGATAGGGGAGGACCGTGGTGATGCCTGCGGATCCTATATTGTGATTGTCAAGAACCAGGCGACCTTGGGGCAGGGTCTCGGATTGGAGATATACAGTGCCCGCTCCGCCGGCATGGTTCGAGTTCGAGTCGGAAGCGCCGCGAGCCTGAATGTTGTCGGGGTTGAAGCCGTTTAAATTGTTGCAATAAATGGCGATGCGCCCACCTCCACCATCTATGGAGTCGTTGCCGCCATTGGCGCTTATCAGGCCGTCCCCGAACAGGGTTCCCAATCTCATGAGAATGGAGCCGCCGCTGCCCGCTCTGGTGGCGCCGGGTGCGCCATCGGCAAGAATGAGGCCATGTAGTTCCAAGGTATTGGATTCCAAATTCAAGACCCCGCCTCCATTTCCTCCTGCGCCGTTTTCAGAGCCGCCAGTTCCTGGCAGGTCCGGCAGGCGAAAGTCGCCGTAGGAGGGCACTCTTAAGTTGTTGTCTCCCACGCCACCCAAGCCGCCGTAACTGCCTCCTGAATTGGGAATGGTGGTTGGGACATTGCCGAAAGTGCGAGCAAAGGAGCCTGGGTTGTCTCCCCGATTCGAGCCCAAGTAGCCCTTTCCCGTCAGATCCATGATGCTTGAGGCGTCTATGTGGACTGTGCCGATCGCCATATTCAGGGTGGTCACTTCGGAAGTCGTTGCAAAGGGAACGGTGAGCACGCTGTTACCTAGGATTTCCAATCGGTCTATCACTTCCAATCGGTCACCAACCGAGACAACCCTCGCCCGGTTGGCGATGGTGAATCGATTGAGAAGGATCACGCCGCCATAGGGGTCGCCTGGCGAGGCTGCTTCCGTCATATCCCCTGCAACGGTGATGGTGGTAGGAGTATTACTGATGATGGGGAAGGATTGATTTTGAGCGGTATTGGGATTTAAACGCATGCCAATCAGGCCTGGTTCGCCGGTGGCCGGGTTGGGCACGGGAAAAGAGGCCGTTGGGTCTGTTAAAGTAGTTGCAGACAACGCCCCGCTGAAACCCTTGCCCAGATTGGGCAAAGGGGTGGTCATTTCCCCGCCTGTTAGATTGTGGTTGTCCACGATGAGGTCGCCGTGTTCCTGATCTGCGGCTTTAAAGAACAGGGTGCCCGCGCCTCCAGCTTGGGTATGGTTGGAGTCGTTGGTTCCCTTTGCGCTTACATTTTCCAAGAGGAAACCATCGAGCTGGTTGTAGTAGATGGCAACCCGACCACCGCCTCCGTCAACGGAGTCGTTGCCGCCGTCCGCCTCTATGATTCCGGTTCCGGTGAGAAGATCTGTCTGGATGAGGATGCTGCCGCCAGCGCCAGCGCGTGTGGAGCCAGGTAAGCCATTGGCCAGCAGTTTTCCATCCAAGTTCAGAGTGGACGCCTCAATTCTCAAAACGCCGCCGCCGTTTCCTCCCGTTCCGTTTTCAGACCCCCCGGTTCCGGGCAGTTTGGGCATGTGGAAATCGCCATAGGAAGGTACCCGCTCGCCTCCATTGCCTACGCCTCCCAGGCCGCCATGACTGCCGCCCGAGTTTTGAACTGCGACATGGGTGTTGCCAATGGTGAATGCAAAACTACTGGCATTGTCGCCGCTGTGGGAGCCCAGAAATCCTTTGCCCGTAACATCGATAACACTGGTGGGATCCACCGTGAGGCCGCCGGTTCGGATATGGAGCCGGCGAGTAAGGGCTGATGTGGCGTCCCCGTGGGTGAGGACGCCATTATTGATGATTTCCATGGCGATGAATCGATGTTCGCCATTCATGACCACCGATCCGCCGTTAATGCGAACCCTGCGGAAATCATAGGTGAGGTCGTTTTCGGTGATAACGGCCCCGTCGGGTATGTCCAAAATGGATTGGCCCGAATCTACTAATGTTTCAACATACTGATTTGGAGCGGGTTCTAAATTTCCGTTTATATCCCTGGCCGAAGTGTAGAATTCATAAAGGCCGTCCCCGCCCGCCTGGTTGGCGTCGAAGGCAATGGTGGGTTGATAGAAGACGCCGGAGGGGTTTTCCAATGGTCGGTACAACAGGAAATCGCCCTGGGTGTTCATGCGATAGAACAAGCGAACTCCGGCAAAATCATGGAAACCGGAGAGTAGGTTATAGGGGATGGAGAAAACCGCCATGGTCTGGTTGGGGGCCAGACCATTGATGGCGGTTTTCGGTGGGGTGATGTCGTCGGGATTTGGAGGCGTGGCGTAGACTTCAAAATCTGAAGTTGCATGAGCGCCCCCATTGGTCGCCTGAATTTGTACAGATCCGTTGCTTAGAGCTTGGACGAGACCTTGGGTCGAAACCTGCGCTATAGAGGGATTCGAGGATTCGTAAAGGGTGCCGGGGTCCAAAGTGAGGTCCAGTTGGGTTGCTCCATCGCTCAAAAGGCCTGTTGCTCTCAGGTTCAAGGCGTCATTCATTCCCACCAGGATGCCGCTGTCGGGGGCAAGAGTCAGCCAGGCGACAGAGGGGATACTGGTCACAATTTGAGCCGATCCAATATTGCCGGAGACATCTCGGGCCTCTATGCGAATTTCCAGGCCGGTTTCTGTTGCGGGAATGCCAATGGGCGCTGTGAACT
Source organism: Holophagae bacterium (assembly GCA_050294955.1). GTDB lineage: Bacteria > Acidobacteriota > Holophagae > Acanthopleuribacterales > Acanthopleuribacteraceae > JBNKOV01. The sequence goes on along the minus strand of JBNKOV010000405.1, from coordinate 595 downwards.
GATAGGGCGGTTGATTCAGAGTTTGGGTAAGCACGTTGTCTAGATACAGGCTGACCTGTTCAATTCCTACATTGTCCATTGCCTCTGCGGAAACAATCAGGTTGCCAGGCGGAGATACGCCCCCGTCCATGGGGCTTAGGATGGATACAGTCGGCGGCTGATCGTCGGGCTCCAGAGTGATTGTTTGGATGGGGGACAGGGTCGTTGCACCGCTCCCATCAATGGCGCGAAGTTGAAGCTCTAGGGTCTGGGTTGCAAGGGTTAAATCCGTGGAGATGCGAAAGGACGCCGTTTCGCTTGAGACTCTGCGCATGAGCTGTCCGTCGAGCCACAGCTCCAGCCCAGCAAGAAATACATCGTCTGAGGCAGAGACATTGATGTCTATCGCCTCTCCACCTATGAGGGATAGGGGACTAACGGTAAAATCGTGAATCACCGGAGCCCGGTTTAACGGGTCTTTAAACCATCGGACCAATTGAAAACCCTCGTCAAGCGCCACGGCGGCCAGATTACCGTATGCGTCTATATCGAGACCGTTTGCAGCGTCTGAGAATTGTGGGTTGGCGGCCAGGATGGGATTGGAGGGGTTTTTGAC
>JBNKOV010000404.1:0-5396 GCA_050294955.1 Holophagae bacterium | reverse complement strand
CGCTGGCTTCAAACCAGGTTATCTCTGTCCTTTTCTTTCGAATCATTTCTGCAATTTGAGGTTTTCGATGGTATAGCGCATGCATCAGAAAGGAGATGCCATTTTCATCACAAATGGCGGCTGCGTTCTGATCGGAATCTAAAATGGCTTGGATGGCTTTAGTGTCGTTGTCTTTGAGGCCCTGAAAAAGCGCTTCTCTTGAATTCATTTTTTTCCTCCTGACTATTGATTAGTTAGCCTAACTAAATTATAATGTCATTATGAGAGAAGATGCAAACGAGATTCAAAAAAAAATGGAGATAGAGGGTCTGGCCAACGGTTTGCACGTTTTTGCGATTCGGCTTCTGAGGCTGTTGCGAAAAGAGGACGAGGCGAGTGGGTTAAGCGCGTCCCGTTTATCGGCGCTTTCTGTGTTAGTCTTTGGGGGGCCGGCCAGTCTGGGAGCTTTGGCAAGGGCCGAACAAGTTAAGCCGCCTACTATGACCAAGTTGGTTCAGGGGTTGGAAAATGAGGGTCTTGTCTGTCGCGAGCCGGATCCAAAGGATAAACGATCCTTGAGAATCAGGGCGACGGATCGGGGTCATGAGCTGATGGATAGAGCCAGAGCGAGACGAATGGTTATTTTGGCAGACCTTTTGGGCGATCTGAGCGAAAAAGACCTGGAGACGCTTATGTTGGCCAATCCCATTCTAGGGGACCTCTTGGATGGCGAATCTGGGAGCCGGGAAAATAGGGATTTTAATGGTAACTCTTGATTGCAGGCTTCACCTATAGGAGAATAAAGAAGAGCAGGCAGTCCAACTTGGAACCTGAAGTGCATCTATTCATGTAAAAACCAGGCCTTGCCAATTAATCCAAACCCATGCCGCCCAAATAGAGACGTTGGCGGCGGCAATTATTGACTGGCGGATTCAGTATGATCCAGGGAAAAAAAGTTTCTAAAATAGCTATTATGGCGGATCCCAGAGAGCCGGAGAAGGTTATTGCCGTTAGAGAGGCGATGGAGGAGCTTTTAGGTCACCTAGAAGTTTTGGGCGTTGAAGCTGAATGTTTCGTGAATGTTCCCGTTAAAGAGATCAACCCCAGCAACGATGTTGAACTCTATGTGGTGATGGGCGGGGATGGAACCATGATTCATTTTGCTGCGAGGTTGGCCAGCAATGATGTCCCCTTTTATGGCCTGAACTATGGAAATGTGGGTTTCATGATGAACAATCCTGGCGAGGGCTTGGAGTTGCATGCTCGCCGCATGAAAAACGGGGACTTCTTTTTTTGGGAATTCCCTGTTCTTAGCGTCAAAGCGACGGATTTGCAAGGCAACATACACGAAGGGGTAGGGTTAAACGACATCTACCTTCAGCGCATGACCCCTCAATCCTGTAAAGCGAATATCACGCTATGCGGTCAATCTCTCCATGTAAACCCTATTGTATGTGATGGTATTGTGGTGGCCACCCCGCTGGGATCTACGGCCTATAATTACAATGTGACGGGATCTCTTGTCGCCATCGACGCGCCAGTTATCACCCTGACTCCTGTTGCAGCCCAAAGAACCTGTCCGGTAAGCTGCATGATGTTGCCCATGGAGACTGTCATTCAATTCGACATTTTGGAACCTGAAAAGCGAAGAGTGCAGGTGGTAAGCGATGGCCAGAGCCATGGCAACCTCACCCATGCGGAGATTCGCGTTTCAAAACGTCAAGTTCGAATCTGTTTTGACACGGAATACAGTCGTAATCTACCCATCAGGTTCATTAATAAAGCTTGCAGTTAACTGAAAAACCTTTCCCTGTGCCGTTCTAGCTGAGAGTTTTTTTAGGGTTGATACGTCTTTATTTTTAGGCATTTGCATTCTTTTCGCGTTTTTTTTAAAAAAGAGGGAATAGAAGACCGCTTATCAACTGTTCCCTAAAACAAGCGCAACGAGTGAGGCGTAAGCCGAGCGGTCGTGTGCAAAAGTTTACTCTCTTCCAAGCCAGCAGGAGAGCGATTCGTTTGAATCGTCTTTCCACTCTCAAGCCCTTTCTCCAATGGTTAACATTGGAGAAAGGGTTTTTTTTATCTTGCTTCTATATTGGCTGCTTGGAGCAGATTATTAGAGGGAGCTGAGGCTCGGCTATTTGAACATTTGATGTATGTCTTTGTAGTAGCCGCGTTGACCACCCACTACCGGGGTATATTCATAAGCCCTTCCCGACGGGGTGTCTTTTATTTCACGAGTCCAGTCTACACCCATAGCTGAGTACATTGTGGCTGTAAGATCTTGGATGGTAATATACCGGGGCTCCGACCAGAAGGGGTCTGTAATCACTGAGCCGTCTTCATTTGTGGCGCCAAAATTCTGGTTTCCATAAACACCGCCTCCCGCTACCAGGGCCGACCATGCAAGAGGGTAATGGTCCCTGCCCAGGTCGCCGTTAATATTTCCAGGTGTTCGCCCAAACTCACCTGTTGCAACAACAAGAGTTTCGTCCAAAAGCGTGCCTCCCCGTTTCCCTGGCATAGCATCGAGATCCGAGAGCATGGATGCCAGCGCAAGGTCTAATTCGAATGCTTGGGTGTAGAGATCCGTTCCGCTTCCCCGGTCATAGATATTGTCATGGGTGTCCCAGCCGCCCATATTCACCTGAACCACCCGGGCGCCGCGATCTTGGGCCAGGGCCTGGACGGCCAGTGCGCATGCAGCTCCCGTTTCGCTATTTCCATAGCGCTCACGAGTTTGATCGCTGAGAGTGAAAGCCGCAGTGGCGTCTGGCTCGTACATCATCTGCTGCCCAAGATTATAAAAGTTATGATAGTCCGTGAGCCTGTCGCCAATGGCGGCTGCTTCCAGCCTGTCTTTTCCGTCTATATTAAGCAGGCTTTGGAAGCGCTTGAGAAATATCGCTTCACCATCGGGGTGGGTGAGACCGGTAACTCCGTTGGCGCTTGAGAAGGTGAAAGCCGCATAGGCGCTGGGCAACATGCCTGGACCTTGAATATTGCTGTTTATGGAGAGGAAGGGCGGCAGTATGTCAGTTTCTCGCCGCTGGGCAAACAATTCATAGGCCATGACACTGCCAAAATGAGGTTGTTCCTGCGCAAAGACCGGATTGAAATTGTGGGCAGTTTCAAGAAGAAAACTGGCTCTGGCATGAACGGCTTCGCTCCCCGTAATGCTGTGCAGGAGAGAGAACTTGCTGGCCTGCTGGGATAAATTCGGTAAAAGACCCGCTGGTAAATGAAGATTGCCAAACATGTCCGGCTCAAAATCGTCAGGCGTCCAGCTTCCCAACTTGAGATCGAAAAGATCTACATGGCTTGGCGCTCCCTGAAGGAAGATGAAAATCAGGTTTTCTGCGGAGCCCCTGGGAGAAACGTCGCTTGATTTTAGGATTCTGGCAGATGCTTGCGTTCTCATTGTAAGGCCCATGACACTCAGGCCAGCAGCTTGTAGGAAGGTTCTTCTCAACATGATCACGCTCCTTAGAAGATGAAATTAAACTGCAGTTTATTGATCAGCAGCCATTGGACTGTACTTGCTTTTTCCCGAAGATCCTCATAGTTTTCGAGTTCTGCCAGCATGGCCTCTGTTTCTTCTTCGGAGGGCGGTCTACATAAAAAATCCAAATAGAGTTCATTTACTATTTCGGCAGCGCCGAGGCCCTGTCTTAAATAGTTGTTGATTCTGTTTTCTGAAGCCAGAAGTCGATTGGAAATGACTGTTGAGTTCATAAGCGCAAGGGCCTGGCTGATGTTGCCTGCGTTTGTTCGCGGCGTCTGGTATCGGTCGCCCCGACCGAAGAGATCCAAGAACACAGCTATGTCCTCCTGGCGGTTGGGTTGATTTAAGTCTCTAAGTTCGTGAGCATAAGTAACATTTACTCTTCCGTCTCGGGTTGCCTGGCTCAAGGTGGTTTTTACCCCAGTTGCAACTACAAGGTTGTCATATACAGACTCGGCGCTGAGCCGCCTGGCGAGAAAGCGAGTGTAATAGGGCGCATGGGAGTCTTGCCAGTTGCCTGGATGAAAGTTGGAGCTCATCTGGTAAGTTGCTGAGTTGAGTATCAGTTTCAGATATTCGCGGAAGTTGAAATTGAAATCGATCATCCGGTCTGTCATGTACTCTAGCAGGTCTGAATCCAAAACCTGAGATTCCCATCCCTCGGGAAGCTCCCGTTTGGGGTCGATGCGGTAGAGGTCGAATCCGTCCATGGGCTCCACCAGGGCGAGCCCAAACACATGACCCCAAAACCGGTTCGCCCAATTTCTGGCGAATTGTCTGTCGTTTACTATGTTATTCGCAAAAGCGGTCAGGTTGTCGTCGCTTTGGACGGTGACCGCGTCGTTGAAAATGTATTTGGGTTGAATGAGGCCGCCTGCGCGAGTTGGTCTATCCCCCCGGTCCGTTTCTGCGTTATAACCCCTGCTTGATACGCGCGTGATGTTTGCTGAAAGCACGAGATTGTCCATGCGGGTTCCAGGCCTCAGGCGCAATTCTGAGAAAAAGGCGGCCATGCCCCAGAGGTCTTCCCTTTTCCTATCCGCCAGGTAGAGGTTGATATCTTCCAAATGATAAGCCCCGTCATGACAAGAAATGCAGGCCAGAGGCACGCCCAGGAAGCGATCCACTGCGTGGACGGCTATATTGTCTTGAAAATCCTGGGACAGTCGGGCTCCCTCACCCGCTCTAGCAAAAAAATTGGCTGCAGCCACTTCATCGGTGAGTCCAGTAGCGGTCATCAGCTCAACTGCCATGACATCCAGTGGTTTATTCTCTCTCACCATTTGCTTAAAATATTCGTTGTAAAGGGGCTGACCAATTCTTAGCAATTGGCCCGTTGACTTGAAATATTCCTGGAACCAGAAGGACCAATGGGTCTCAAAGGCCTCGCTTCCAATAATCTCATCAACCAAGGCTGCTCTTTTTCCCGGACTTTCATTTGCTAGGAACCTCCTGGTTGTTTCCGGTTCAGGAAGTCTTCCTGTCAGCAGTAGGGCTGTTCTTCTTAAGAAATTGGCGTCATCTGTAGTTGCATTGATCGGTACGCCGTCATTCGCCATTTTCCTAAAAGTAAAATCGTCAATTCCGTTCAATGGCTGAGCGGGCTCCCATTGATTCTCTCCGGCAATCTCCACCTCAAAATTTCGATGGGTGTTCTTATTAAGAGCTTGAATTTTACTGTTTCGATACGGGTCTGATCGGGCCAATTGAAGGCCCTCGTGAGAGTGCAGCCAGGCAGGGGCCAGGCAAATCAGAGCAGTACAAAACATCCACCTTATTGCGGTCATGGCGCGTTCCCCCTAATTCTCAAGGTTAAGGGGTAAGACAGCTCAGCTTGGGGAAGGGTTTAATTTTTTCTTTTTTTGGGAACTGGCACGGCCTAAGGTGGGGCGCTGTCCAAAAAGATCAATCC
>JBNKOV010000403.1:0-5401 GCA_050294955.1 Holophagae bacterium | reverse complement strand
CATGAAAATTGGTGGGCAGTAGGCCTCTAATTATGGTTTCATGCACATTTTAATTTATTTGGTCTTTCTAGGAAAAAAAAGTGGATGTTTATTTTCTAATATGTTACACTCGGCCTCATGTTGAAACATAGGAGAAAGAAATGAAAATTTGGGCTTTATCTCTTTGTTTATTAGGCCTTTTTACTCTAGCTGTAGATTTGCCGTATACATGTATAGGAACAAATACTTGTAGCAGTGATTGCACTTCTACAACAACAGAGTGTTCACTGGAAGGTACGGTTTCGGGTCCTACCACATGTAAAACCATGGCTACTAACAATTCCATCCGGTGCGAGGTTTTTCAGGGGGACACCCTGATAGCAAGTACAGACGCTAGTTGTATTGGTTGTGGCGGCGGAAGCGGTGGTAGCGGCGGTGGTCCTGATCCCCAGTATTGCTCACTTAACTGGTGGCTTTGCGATCCCTGGTCCATGTAAATTTAAATCCGTAGGTCCGGTGAATCATGTTAATTATGTTGTTCCTGTGCTGGCAGGGCGAGACCTTTCATCAGGTCAAAATAACCACGCCAGTCAAGTTTCAAAAAGAAGACAATCCTAAAACCTTTATTACGGGGATCAGGCAACTTGAAAGTAATGGCGAACATTTGTTCATTCTTAGAGATGACGGTCCATCAGTTCTTGAAATTAAACCCGATGGCGCCTTCGTGCGCAATATTGGCCGCTCAGGGAATGGCCCGGGTGAAATGGGCATGTACGGCCTTATCTCCATGGCGGTTTCAGGATCCGCTGTTTGGATCTTTCGAAATGACATGAAGGCTCTCAATTATTTTGAGAAAGGCGTCTTTGTTACGGGTTTTAAACCAGAGGGTTATCAGCTTGCTCCTTATCTATTGCCAGGTTATGGGTTTGCCTTTGATGAGAACCATATCCTCCTTCAGGCTCATCCCCGAAACAAACATCTTGCTCAGGTCTACGATTACGGGGGAGATGTGAAGGCCCAAGTTGGGGACATACTGCCCGTGGACCGTGAGTTCCTTCGGACCAATCCCGCTTTAAACAACACCTCCTGGGTGAAAGACGGGGATAGCTGGTGGTGCCTTTTCCTGTTCCGACCGATCCTCCGTGAATTTGACTCCCAGTTCAAGCTGAAACGGGAGTTGACGATTCACGGCCCTGAGATCGAGGAGAAGGAAGAGATCTTCTTTAACAATGAGCCTGCCAAAAACTGGAAATACCCGAAATGGCATTTCAGCGACTTCAAGATCTTCAAAAATTCAATCTACCTTCTTTGCGAGGGCGTGCTCTATCAGGTGGATAAAAAGTCCGGGAGTTTAAAATCCAGGATCGTCTTTTTGACCAATGAAGCCATGTTCGCCCAAACAAATAAGCGAATGGCCACATTCCATTATCTGGCTTTTACAGATGATGGGAACATCTACCTTGCCAATACCATACTACCCTTCGATCAAGACGGTGTTTGGACAACCCGGCTGCCTTTTGACGCCTTAAAAGAGTGATCGGCATGACAAGCCGCCCGGTTTTTTGTCCAGGCGGCTCGTGTCATGTGGGTCAAATTTGTTGAGCCCCTACTCCGAACTCATGCTCTCTTTCAGGGCTTGGATGATGTAGGGCCTCAGGGAACAGGCGTCCAGGATGTCGTCCAGAGAGCCAACGTCGCGGGCTCGCTGTACGGTGTGGATGTTCTCAAATTCCGCCGCTACTTCGCCCTGCTTCTCGCGCAGAACTTCGGCGTGCAGCTCGCTGTAATCCGCTTGCAACTGGTTGCGTTCGGCTCCGCTGGTTACGTTCAGCTTCTCCTGTAAGTCCACCAGTCTGGGGTCTTTAGCGGTGCGCTTCCTGACGTCGCGGGTGAAAACAACCGCCGCAGCAGGGGCGCCGCCGATAACCGAGGCGAAAGCGCCATCGAGGGCCACGGCCTTCAAATTGGAATTGAGTTTGGTGGAGAACACCACATAGGCGCCGCCGTGGTATCGGGACAAGACGCAGAAGATTAAAGGCCCGTCGAAATTGACAACGGCCCGTCCTATCTCTGCCCCGTACTCTAATTGCAGGCGACGCAGTGATTCGGGCGATCCGTCGAAACCGCTGAGGTTCGCCAGGATCACAACGGGGCGTCTGCCGCTTGCGGCGTTCAGGCCGCGAGCCAACTTTTTGGAGGATTGTGGGAACAGGGTGCCGCCGGTCCAGGTGTCTGGCCCGTCGTTGGGCACGTCGCTGCGCCGCTTAATGGGATGCGATTGAATGCCGATCATGGAACAGCAGATGCCGCCAATGGTGGTGTCCCAGATTAAGGCGGTGTCGCCGTCCAGCAGGAGAGGCCAGCGCTCCAGGGATTTCTGGCCTTTGTCCGCAACCGCTGCCATGACCTGACGCATGTCGAACGGCTTCTTTTTACCCGGGTTGGTGTCTTCGCTGAAGATATCGCCGATGGTGTTGAAGTCGGGGGTCATGTCGTAGCTGTAGGGCTCTTCGCAAATATTGCGGTCAGCCGGGTCTTCCACGTTATAAGATCGGGGATAACGTTCGCCCGGGGCGCAATAGGTGAACGAATAGTAGCGGAACAGAATCTTGCAGGCGTGCAGCAGATCGTGAGCGGGATACTGGGCCTGTCCGTTGGGTCCCATGATCCGTTGCAGACCGCCAATGCCCACGTTGTCTTCCGCCGAAACACTGCCGGAATAGTCCAACGCGCTCTTGCCGGTAAGCACCATCGACCCTCTTGGGGTCATGATGAGGCATCCCTTGGTGTGCATGAGCATGGTGGCCTCTGCGTTCCAATAGGATTGGGCGCCCACGTTGATGGCGTCCACCACCATGTTGATTTCGCCGCCCTTTTGGGTGAACTCGATAATGCGCCGCAGCACCACGGCTGTCCAGTCCAGGTTCTCTGTGCCGTTGTCCATGGAGATCTTGGCGCCGCTGGATACGGGGAACCATTCAACCGGCACTTGTAGCTGATCCGCGAGATCCAAGGCGGCCAGGATGTGGCGGCATTCCGGCTCTGATAAGCAGCCCAGTCCGAAGTTGCCGTCGCCCAGAAGAATAACCCGTTTCATGCCTTCGGGATGGGTGGCCGTGTAGTTGGTGATAACCCCAAATACAATGCCCAGCTTGTTCTCGCCGTCTTCTCTTCCCTTCACCGAAACGCACTCATGGCGGTTCTCTTCGTTTATGATCACGTCGTATTCTTCAAAATCGCCGCGGTGGAAGTAGCCGTCTGTTAAGATGCGAATGGTTTCGTAGGGGTAGTTCAACTTGCGGCGTCTGGCCAGGGCAAGTCTGAAGTCTTTGGGCGAAAGTGGCGTGATCACTGGCGTAGTGGGCGCAGTGTAACGCAATTCCAAGCCCATGCCGCCCGGGAAGCTGACTTCCCCCTGGACGTTGGCCACGTCTCCATGGGGTTGTCCCAACAAGACGTATATGCGGATTTTCTCCAATTGGACCTGCTGGTAGCCGCTGATCATCTGGCGCAAATAGGCCAGGAACTCTTCGCGGCCCACCTGGAGCACAGGCCGGATGTAGATGATCACCTGGTTCCAGTAGAAGGCGCCGCTGCCGGATAGCTTATCCTCGCCATGGCGCATGGCCTTCATGATCATGAGGAATTCCCGGTGCAGGGCGGGGTAGATGAACGGTGACGTTTCGTTGCGTGCGGGCGCGCTCTCGCGCACTTCGTTAAAGGCGATCAGACGTTGGTCGTCTGGGTTGTCTTTGGCCATGCAGTAGAAGAGGTTGATGTTTTCTTCCGTTGGCATGCGGGCGGTTTCAAATCCCTGGAGCCGTTCCAAGTAGAGCCGGTTGGCCAACATTTCCGAGATGCCTCTGAACAGGCGTTTCTCTTCGAACCCGTTGCGGGTGGCGTGGAAGTGGAAACACCGAGCCAGCGGGAACCCGTCGCCGATGATGATTCGGATTCGCGTGACCAGCGCCAGCTTGGGCAACTGCTCGATTTCCTTGACAATGATTCCCGCATATTCGTTTTCCGGCAGGGTTCTCGCGGCGTCCATGTAGAGGTCGATCACAATCTCCTGGTACCCATGGGAACGGTCCACCAGATCGCGGGCGGTGGTCAACGCCTCTGTCAGCAATTCGAATGGGGAGGTGAGCGTGATGTTGAGGATGGTGTTCCGATCCACCATGTAATTGGCGGTGGTGTAGATGATCTCCTCGTTTCTATTGGTGCGGATGTCCTTCAGGCTGTGTTCCAGGTGAATGCGTCGCAACAATATCTCGCTGAAAGCCATGCGTTGCTCGTGGTTGGAGTTTTCAAACTTGCTGATGAAGTACTTCAACAGGGAATGAGGGGAGTAGGCGATTTTGCGAATGAGCTTGTTCCGGTTCTCTCCAGACGCGTGAGATAATTTCTCCAAGATAGCGTCCAGGTTCCGCCAGGCGTGTTCAACCGACATGTCGAAACAGGCTTTCTCAAAGACCAGATAATAACAGTCCACGGTCATGTCGTAGAGTTCGCGGTAGAATCTGCGCGAGGTGTTGATCACTTCTTCCAGAATCATCTTCAGGCGTTGGTTGTCTGTGAAGGCGCAAGACTTTTCGATGGAGTGCAGCACCGTTTGCATGAGCCGCTGCTTCAGCTTGAGGTGGTTATGGGAATGGAAGATGTGGATCAGCGTTTCTTCCAGGGGATCGGCCGGTCGGTAGGGCTCTACATCGTAATGGTCCAGCGCTTTTTTCAGGTAATCTACGAAGTCTTCAGCGGGGTGGCTGTTGCCGGTTCTCAGGAGCTGAAGGTAGATGAAGAAGTTCTGTTCCGGGGAGCTGATGTCGGTCTCGGATACGGAGACCTGTTTCAAGAAAAGGAACTCAATGTGAATATAAAGGTTGAAGAGGTTGTTGATGAAGTCCACCACCTCTTCTCCGCCCTGGGTCGTTTTGGCCAGGTCGCCTATGGTTTCCGGAATGCGCTTCAGCATGTTCTCGAATGAGAATAAATGGACGTCGTAGCCCTTCATGAAGGCCCTGCACTCTCGAAGCACTTGATGGGCCGGGTCTCCCAGCTTCTCCGGAACGCTTCCCGCTTTGAAGGCCACCGGGTTGCTGCCCTCTGCGACGTCGTCGCCTTCCACATCCTGCTCAATCATGAGCATGGGGTCGCCTGCGGCCACCTGCATGTTCTTCTTGACGAAGATCTCGCCTATTCGTCCGGACTCGGGCGCCTGAAACAGCATTTCCATTTTCATGGCTTCCAGGGTCACCAGAGGTTCGCCTTCTTTCACGGTCTGACCTGGCTCTACGTGGATGTCCAACACCACGGCTGGCGAGTTGCTGCGCACCATGCCGCCGGAATCCTGCTCCACCAGGAAGGATGCGCCGTCTACTTCCACCTGCAGGTTCTGTTGACGGGAGGCCACCGAACATTCGTA
>JBNKOV010000402.1:0-5401 GCA_050294955.1 Holophagae bacterium | reverse complement strand
TTTTCTGAGCAGTTGCGAGAGAATCCAGCTATCTATGTTGCCACCCCGGTTGTGACGCACATCAATGATAAGTCCCTTGCGGTTGAAAACAGGAAAATAATCACGAGCCCACTCGGTATAATTGCCGCCGCCCATGGCGCGCAAATGTACATAACCCAGCTGACCTTTCCCCATTTCCTCAACTCTTTGACGCCGGGTATACTCCCAATTGTCATACCGTAATTCAAAATCTTCATTGTCGGTAATCGGGTAGACGACTACCTCCCGAGTCTTTCCGGTTTCACCAGATTTAACGGAGAGAAGCACCTGCTTACCAGCCTGATTTCGAAGGAGATGACCGGGATCTGGAACATTGGCCAGACTTGAACCATTAATGGAAAGGATTACATCGCCCTTCACAATGTTCACGCCAGGCCGTGACAACGGAGACAGTTCATTGGGAAAATCTGGATCAGCTTCGTAGATGCGCTCCACCTTAAAGCCACCTGCGCTTTCGTCCTTTTCAAGGACCGCTCCCAGAAAGGCCGGCTCGATGCTCCCTTCCAAACCACCTCGATCATCCCCGCCGTAAACAAAAGTATGCAAAGCGGATAGTTCGCCCACCATTTCCCCATAGAGATCACTCAATTCGTCTCTATTGGTCACTCTGGGGAGAAGAGCTTCATATTTTTTCCTCATGGCTGGCCAGTCTACGCCATGCATGCCGCGATCATAGAAATAATCCCGCATTAGGCGCCATGAATCCACAAACAATTGGTTCCATTCCTGTCGAGGATCAAGAGAAAAAGTCCAGTCTTTTAAATCGACTGCTGTTTTGCTGAGGTCCAACTTGCTGCCGCTAGCAGCCGCCACGTGAACAGCCCCGCTTTTATTGATCAGCAGCTTTTTCCGATCAAGAGACAGATTAAAGCCGGAAACACCAGACGCCATCTTTACCGGCTCGGGATCTTCGTTGTCCAACTTCAAGCTCATAAGCGAGCCCGGACCAAAGGCGCTATTTCTGGACATATACAAGAGGTGTGTTTTCGTCATTTGAAGGGATCCATAATTTCCCGGTGAGACAGGAACTTCAAATAGGCGATTTTGAATGCCTGCAAACTCAATGGCGGGTAAGCTCTTGTCATCCTTTTCTTCTTTAGACTCCTCGGATGATTCCTTTTTGTCCTTTTTGTTCTTTTTCTTCTTCCCCTTTTTGTCTTTCTTGGCTCCGGGCTCAGTGGCCTTATCGTTATCGTCTCCCATGTCCGTTAATTCATTCCATGGGGTAAAGGGAGATTGAAGATCTGATTGAAGGGCAAGTAAATAGAGCTTGGTAGTTTTGTCGAGATGCGGGGCCGGTTGATAAGCGCCCCAAGGCCCAAAAGTAGTGGAGCGGAGATTGCGATCAGAAAGGAAGGCCAACCATTTGCCGTCTTCACTCCATGCTGGGCTGTAGCTGTTAAAACGATCTCGGGTTAAATCGGTAATATTTTTGCTTTCAAGGTTGTAAATGCGAATCTGAGTGAAGGTATTGCGAGCGGTTTCGGTAAAAGCCAGATTCGCGCTGTCGGGCGACCATTCCAACTCGATGAACCCGCCTAAAGACTCCAAAATCTCGGTGCGAGCACCGGTTTCAATATCCGCCAGCCACAATACATTGTTCTTGTCCCAAAACGCCAGCCATTTTCCATCCGGGGAGGGCTGTCCATCGAAGCGCAGAACATCTCCGTCTTTTGTGATTTGTTTGGGCTCTTCCAAGCCCCTTGCATCCAGCTTCCAGAACTCCACTTCACCGGTTTCATCTGAAAGGGCCGTGAGGGTTTTACCGTCTGGCATGAACCGCGCACTGCGATAGCGAACCCCCTGTTCGGTTCCGGCCCGAACGATACGACCCTGCTTCACATGGGCGACAAAAACCTGGCCGCGGGCCGTAAGCGCAACCCGATCGCCATTGGGCGAAATAGATGCGGATGTCATAAAATCCATGGGCTTTTCAACCCACCGCTCTCGCATCTGATCAAAATCGGAAACCAGTTCGATGGGAACCATATTGGTCTTATCTGCCTTAATATCATATAAATAAACATCGGCGCCCAACTGGTAGACGATGCGACCATTTGATAAGGATGCCGATTTAGCGTCAAAATGGTCGTGACGGGTATGTTGACGCAAGTCGCCGCCTTGGGTATCCATCGACCAGAGATTCATGATGCCATCTCGATCTGAGAGAAAATAAACCCGATTGTTCCACCACATGGGATCTTTGCTTGTTCCAGGAAAATCGCTGGTCAGTGGTTTGGCTTCCTGACCATTTTCGAATCGCCAAATACTTTGAATGCGACCGCCTTTATAACGTTTGGTCTGACTGCCTTGAAAAGGAAATCGTGTAAAAAACAGGGTGTTGCCCTTAGTATCATACACCCCGTCGGAAGCTTGAGAAAGTTCAATAAGGCGTCTATCAAGAGTCTCAGGATTGACCACCACTAACTGCCTGCAGGGCAGGGTGCTATAGGCCAAACTGGTATATATCACCTCACCGCCTGGAGTCCAGCCCACGACATTCACGCCGCCGCTCTCCCATGTCAAACGCTGAGGTCTTCCACCTTCAACAGGCATAACATAAACCTCGGCTCCGCCTTCGTAACGACCCGTGAAAGCCAGATACTTCCCATCGGGAGATATTGCTGAATCCGTTTCATCGTCCAAGTGCGTCGTAAGCCGAACAGCCACACCGCCTTCAACACCTACCTTCCAAAGATCTCCTTCTCCGGTGAACACAATGGTATCCCCATGGATTGCTGGAAACCGATAGTAGCCTTTACTCCCAGCTTCAACACGAAAAGCGAGGCCGCCTGTTAACGCGAAAAGGAACGATATCCAAAAAATTCTTCCAACCATCATAACTCCTTAAAAAAATATAGCCAAACCGTTTAAACCTTAGCATGAGTTGCAGGGGGCGGACAAAAAATTGTTTATGATTTTTTCACGCTCTTTCTGATAGTCCCTTTCATGCTCATGACGGGATTTTTAGAAACACGTCTCCGCGCACAACACTGCTTCCAAACGGCTGGTGTACGTTCCGCCATCCTGTAGAACAACGAGGCTCTCTTGCCAGGAACCTTCTCCCACATTACGTTTATACGCTCACTCCCTTCATTTTTCTCATAGAAATCACGAATGGGGCCATTTTAGCTAAAAAAGAAACTGATTTGTCTGATCGGCAAGGCTAGCGCTTTGTAGAAGGGTGGGCAGGAATCGTAGCCAGAACACACCTGGCAAATGACGGTATTCTGGTGTGTTTTTCGCGTTCATTAATAAGCCCAAACGGTGTTGCTAATTTTAGCGCCCTACAGGCTAGCCAAATCAAGGAGGATAAAATGGAACAAGGAAAACTGAAGCTGGACATCGTAGAAGTGCAGAGCTTTGTAACACGTGTGGATTGTGGCTCAGTCCTGCGCGGCGGAGACATAGACACTCGTAGAAGAACCTGTACCTGTACACAGCCAGGTGAATGCCCTGCGGACTATACCGTTCTACCGTGTATTCCCATCCCGCCCCGATAACGGTTCACGATTTTAAAACCTGAGGCCGATGATGGTAACGTCATCGGTCTGTTCCTCTTCACCCCGATGGGCATCTAGCGCTTGTAGAAGGCGGGTTTCCTGCGCCGCCATGTCATAGCTCATGATTTCTTGGAGTAGACTATTAAGCTTAATGATGCCAAATTTTTTATGGCCTTCACAGAGTTGAAGAGCGTAACCATCGGTTGTCAGATAGAGCATGTCGCCCTTTTCCACTTCGAGCAGATGCGTACTAAAGGGCGGAGGGGCATGACGTCCGCCCACAGGTTGGCGGTCCCCCTTAATGCTTGTGGAGCGAGGTCCCTGTTTTCGAGACTTCATCCAATAGAGAGGCCTTTTGGCTCCCGCAAAGGTAACCCTATTGCGATGATGCCCGATACGAACAATGCCAATATCAATCTTGATAGAGTCTTCCTCATTGTCTTTCAACTTTAATATGTCGATGAGACCAAGATGCATGGCTTCTAATATTGCGGCGGGTTTGGTCACCTTGTTCTTGAGAATGATCGCGTCAAGCAACTGGGTTGCAAGAATAGACATCAAAGCCCCGGCCACCGCGTGACCTTTACAATCCCCCACAACCAGCCACCTCGCCTCTTCGGTTTCTCCATACCAGTAGAAATCGCTGGAAACCATATGCTTGGGTTTGGAAATCAAGAAATATTCAGGAAATGCTTCGCTTAGAGTTTCAGACGGGGGTGAAATAGCGCTTTGAATCCGTCTTGCATATTGGAAACCGCTCTTAAGTTGTTCGTTTCGATCCACCATTTCCTTAAAAAACCATGCTCGCGCCACTGCTGAGTTTGCGTGTTGCCGGAAACGAGAAAGTTTGCGGACATCGGAATGATCAAATGCGTGCTCATCTGTTGGATGGTCCCAAATCAAAAAACCTCTAAGGTGCTGCCCGTGTTTAATCTCCATTGCAAGTGTCGCCATAGGAATGGGAATCTCAGCCTTGGTAGGCATTTCACCTCGATACCCTCGACCATGGTAGATGCCTTCCACCAATTGGTCCTGTTTCGATGTTAGGCGCGCCTCCAATTCCACCGGCAGAATTCGAATCGCTCGCGCCTTCTCCAACTCATAACCGATAACCATCTCAAATTGATAAAGATTCAGGGTTTTATCGTATAAAAGAAATACGCCATTTTTGGCGCAAGGCAATAGTTGAAGACCGTCGCGAAGCAGCCTTTCCAAAACCTTTTTGAGATCTGTTTCCTTGTTCACAGAACTCACAATCCGATCCAGCATATCCAGCTCACGGTATTGCTCTTCCAATTTAAGACTGGTCTCCTCAAGTTGAACCAACCGCTTTTGAAGCTCCTTGGAACGAACAAGATCTCGGTAAATCAGGTTCCTAGATTGAGAAGATCGACGGAGGCCGCTTTCAATACGAGCTCTAAATTCGTCATGTGGAAGGTGAATTGGAATATAATCGATTGCGCCCGACTGGATACATGATGATGCAAGAGCCTGACTCTTATTATCTTCTAGGCACTGCACTACAATAATCGACTGATTGGGATTTTTTTTTCAGAATGTCTTTACACAACGTCATGGCGCTGGGTTCCTGGACCTGAGAAGCAATGAGCCAGAGATCAAAATCAAATTGGTCCAGCGTATCCAGAGCCGTTTGGCCATCCTTAAAGAGCTTGAATTGAAATGACTCTCCCCAGGATGGCGGCTCTTCCCATAGGTATTGCCCAATGATGACAATTTCAACTGTGCCTGCCCGCTCCAGCGTGGCTGAATTCGGTGTTGCTTCACCTGTCATTAAAAACACCCTCACCGCGAAAAAACATCTATGCCATTTTATCACAAAAAAACCGGCGGCAAGGATC
>JBNKOV010000401.1:0-5442 GCA_050294955.1 Holophagae bacterium | reverse complement strand
GTAGCTGGCAAGATCGGCTGCCCCCACATTCGTCAAGGCCAGGGTGGCGGATGTAGCCCCGTTTATGGGAACCTCGTCTTTGCGCCATTGATAAGAAATGGGCCCAGGACCCGTCAGATTAACCGAGAAGTTGACATCGTCTCCTGGACAAGCCACGACACTCTGTGGCTGAGAAACTATCGCCTGGGGGCAAATATTCAATGCGCCCGGTCCGCTCGACAAGTCAAAGGCCTCATCCAGCAAACCATTTGCTCCGTCATCCCATTGGAAGAAATTGATGGCCTCCCCAACCACAGGCGTCAGAGTTAGAGTTCCTACCCCCGGATTGGCGACAAGAGGAATCTCCAGTATTGCGGCAAGCATTTCCTGACCTGGAACCGTCGTAACCAAAACCGGGGAAAAGGTAAGAACAAACCCGGATTTATAATCCATCATCTGCCCATCATTGTTCACAAACCACAAGCCATTGCCTGAGCCGCCCTCGAAACTGACCTCAGGCCCTCCCTGAACAGCCTGATTGAAAATAACGCCGCAGGTTGGCGTGGGCGTCTTGTCTGCATTCACGAGGTCGGTTCCCGGATTGGTGATTCCTGTAAGATCGGAACCAGTAAATGCCGTGGTTACGAACATGTTGGTAGTAATGCCCCCGTCAATCATGGCAATATCGCCAGAAATAGCGATGGTAATATCCAAAGCCACAATGTCCTTGCCGCTCACACTGGCCTCTTCAATAAAAATGGGGATTTGCACACAGGAAGCCTGGGAAAGATCCGTGGCAGCCAGGGTAATGGACCCGGTTTTCAGTTTGACCTGAGCTGTAAGACACAAGCATGCGACAAGACAAAGGCCAGAAACCGGCAGACTTTTCAATAAACTCATGGGCGCCTCCCTGGGGATAGATGGACTAAATCAAAGCACAAATATTGATTCCATTCTAACGCAAATGAGTAGATTTACCAGGAAAAACTAAAAATGGGACAGCAATTCGTTTATGGGGAGATGAGAAAAGGAAGGCCCAAAAACAAGAAAAGCCACCGGGCGTTGGTGGCTTTTACAAATGCATTGGTTTTTTGCGCGTTGGTGGAGCCTAGGGGATTTGAACCCCTGACCTTCGCACTGCCAGTGCGACGCTCTCCCAGCTGAGCTATGGCCCCAACTGCGCGACGCTGCATAAGATACTGCGTTTAGCGCAGAATGACAAGAGGAAAATTGGATTTTGGGCTAAAAAACGTCAAAAAAACCGGGTTCTGGTCATTTACGGGTTATCAGTTGCAGAAAATTAGCAGCATTCGACAACTATCAACCATTGCCCCTCAGTTTTCAGGAAACCTTTTCCCCTTTTTTATGTATAATAATTTTGAGGTATGTATATGCTTGTTCGCTAGTTCGAAAATTTTTCCCAGACAAACCAGAACAAAGAGGGGCTTTGCCAATTTGAAATTGGTGTGCTTTTTTGCCCCTTGTGGAAAAATGATAGGAGCGAACTGTTTTGAATTTAACAGATTGGGGTTGGTCCACCTATTGGTTAGACCAACAAAATGCTTTAGACGCTGAGTGGATGAGTCCAGGAAGAGTGATTCGGGTGGAGCGTGGTCAAGTTATTCTGGCTACCGCAATGGGTGAGTTGCCAGCCAAAACCAGAGAAATGGCGGCAGTAGGAGATTGGGGTTTATGGCGGCCCACTGGAGGGATCCCCATTGTGGACCATCTCCTGCCAAGGAAAACCTGTATTTCACGTAAAGGTGCGGGAAGGTCAAGCACAGAGCAAATCCTGGCGGCCAATGTGGACTATGTCTTTGTTGTAAGTTCTCTAAACCGAGACTTGAACCCAAACCGGATAGAACGTTATCTGACCATGGTGGCGGGAGGCGGCGCAAAACCGGTGATTGTGTTGACCAAAGCCGATTTGTGTCCAGATCCGCAGGCTGCCATTGAGGAAATTAACGGATGGGCGAATCACCCGCCCATTCACGTCATCAGTTCCTTGACGGGAAGAGGCCTGGAGGCTCTCAACCCGTATATGGGGCCAGGTCAAACTGTGGTGCTCACAGGCTCATCTGGAACAGGAAAATCTACTCTGATCAATACCCTGCTCGGCCAGGACAGCTTGGAGACAGGGGCCATTCGAGAAGCAGACCAAAGGGGAAGGCACACCACTACCAGACGAGAAATGTTGCAACTGCCGAACGGCGGGTTGATTATTGACACCCCTGGAATTCGGGAATTGGCGCCATGGGTGGACGAGGAGGCTCTAGGCCAGACCTTTTCCGAAATTGATGAGTTGGCCAAACACTGCCGTTTCAGGGACTGCGGGCACCAGGGCGAACCTGGTTGCGCCGTTTTGCAAGCGGTGGAGAGTGGCCAGCTCGAAGAAAGGCGTTTGGAGAACTGGAGGAAGATGGCTAAAGAGTTGCGCCATTTACATCTTCGCGAAGATGAAAACGCCCTAAGGAAGGAAAAACAAAGGGTAAAGACCCTGCACAAATCCTTTCGGCATGTCAAGGCCTTCAAGAAACGCAATCGCCAGAGTTGAGCGCGCTTCAAAAGGCGCCCGCCGCTGCTCAAGCAAGCGGCGGGCAAATCCTTTATTCCCCGTGAGCCAGGAAACGCTCGGCCTCTATGGCAGCCATGCAGCCACTGCCAGCAGCGGTTACAGCCTGGCGATAAGTGTCGTCCTGAACATCGCCCGCCGCGAAAACCCCGGGAAATGAGGTGGCGGTAGAATCCGGCTTGGTCACCAGATAACCCACAGAATTCATTTCCAGTTGACCTTCGAAAAGCTCGCTGTTTGGTTTATGTCCGATAGCGAGAAAAAGCCCTTCAATGGGCATTTCGCTTGTCTCGCCGGTTTTCAGGTTTTTCAGGGCCAGGCCCTGAATGCCAGTGTCCGGCTCTCCCAAAACCTCTTCCACGACGGTGTCCCAGATAAAATCGATCTTGGGATCATCCAAAGCGCGCTTCTGCATGATCTTGGAAGCGCGCAACTCATCTCTACGATGAATGATGTAAACCTTCTTGGCGAACTTGGTGAGGAACGCCGCCTCTTCCATAGCTGTGTCGCCTCCGCCCACAACCGCGATGGTCTTGTCTCGGAAAAAGAAACCGTCACAGGTCGCACAGGCTGAAACGCCATGACCCATAAGCTTTTTTTCACTCTCCAGACCTAGCAGTCTGGCTGTGGCGCCTGTACTGATGATCAGGGAATCACAGGTGTATTCATTGCCATCAACCCAAACCTTGTGAGGCCCTTCCTTATTTAATTCGGCTTTTTCCACGTGCTCGAAGCGGGTTTCCGCGCCAAATCGTTGGGCTTGTTTGCGGAATAGCTCCATCATTTCAGGCCCCATAATCCCGTCGGGGAAACCCGGGTAGTTTTCCACGTCAGTGGTAATGGTCAGCTGTCCGCCTGGCTGGGTTCCTTCAAAAACCAGGGGCGCAAGATCAGCCCGAGCCGAATAAATAGCGGCGGTCAGGCCTGCAGGCCCCGAACCGATGATTATGACCTTGTGATGACTCATGCGGTGTCTCCTTAACCTTCAAAATCTTTCGACATCGGTATTATGACCAAAACGTCGTCCCGGCACAAGAATTAGCAACACCCGAAAGTGGATCTTTATTCCTTTTTTTTAAAGGAAACCCAACAGACGACGCTTGCTTGTGACATTAAAAAAACAAAGGCCCGACGCGGGTGAAGCGCCGGACCTTTGTCCAGATTATTGTTTTGCTTTGGGTTTAGTCGTCAGCTCCAAATCGCCAGAGCATAAAGTCCAGAAGCTCCATGCCTTTTTGCTGTTCTTTTTTCTTCCCCAGCCTGGTAATCTTGCCATCCAGACCACTGATATGGGCCTGACCATTTTTAATGTAGATGGAACTCTGTCCCTTGCTCACCTTCCGCCGCGTAGGCTCATAGTCAGCAGGTTTGCCCGTGATGGCTGAGGTCAAATTCACCAGGTAAAGCTCAGAGTCGCCCAATTCGGGGACATCTACCAGGTTGTCCCTGGGATCGGGGGAGTTCAAATCACCACTCACTGCGATGAAATACATGAAACCGCCAGCGAAAACCACCGGGCTGTAGAGCTTTCGACGGCCGATGTCAATTTCCAAAAGAACATCGAGCTGACCAGAGTTTCGGGTCGTAAGGTCTAAAACTGAGACCTTATTGGAGATGGAGGCGTCAGTATCGGACGGCGACCAATCCACGCCGCCTGTGCCAACCCCAATCACGGTCCTTGAATCGAATCGACCAATTGCGGGCGCGGCGCCTATAGGTCTCACCTTTCCATCGTTGCTGAAGTTAAAAATACTCTCCGGGAGAGCATCCTCCAAGGGCTTCTTACCAGTTTCCATATCCAGTTCCCAAATGCGCCCCATGAGGTCTGTGACGATAATTCGATCGTCAAAGCCATTCTGGTCGGTGTCCCAAAGAGTCACAAATGGCGGGGTGTCAGATACGTTTTGAACAATTCCCGTGTAAGTGCTGGAGAAGTAGCTTCCAGACCAGAGGCTGTCTCCAGACTCCAGATCGTAGGCATGTACCTGGATACCTTCCGTTGCAGCGCCGTCGGGATGAGATGTTGCCGCTACCATGGCATATCCCAGCACATAGGAATCCGGGGCTATTTCCTTACGGTACTGAGCGATGGCGATGCGGGAAGCATTTCCAAAATTGGGATCGCCTACCACGTTCCACTTGAATTGGATGTCTAGTGGATCGGTGATATCCAACACTTCAAACCCTGATTCGGGGTGAAGGGAAAGAGCCAGATAGGTCCGCCATTCTCGGGTTTCATAATTTCCGTTTATGGGGAGATACACGTCTCTTGCGGTTGGTGAACTGTTGAGGATTGGCCGCAAGGCATTAAAACGCCCGGTAAACTTCAATTTAGAAAGCAGAGGTTTGGGCATGTACCCGCCAAGCTCTGTGCCGCCCGCGGCGCCATTGGCCTCAATGATCTCCATGAGACCATAAGTTGTGGCTATGTAGGCGGCCTCCTTGCGATTGTTGTTTATCCGTTGGTTGCTGGTGACAATGGCCGCAGAAGATTTCTCAATACCGCCTAATGCCTGACTCCGGAAAGAGGACACATAGGCTTCCACATCAGCAACAACGAGATCCGGGCTGGTGTGGGGAAGTAGGTCTGCAGCTCTTGCGGTGGTTAAAGGAACTTGCACGTTGTCTACAAAAGTGAAGAGATTTCGATCCGCTTCTCCAGGCAGCTTTGCCGCTGCGTCCCATTCAGGCGTAAGGGTATCCCCTGCTTCGTTGTCAATCCACTTACGGAAGTGCCCCAAGTTGCCTGGGAAGGTGAAGGTCCCAAAATAGATGCCGTCATCCGTTGCGATCGGAGTGCTTCGACCAAACTCTGGACCGGAACCCAACCCGGGAAGTAAAGTGTTGAGGATGTATCGAATACCAGCGATATCTTCAATCTGACCTGCGGA
>JBNKOV010000400.1:0-5449 GCA_050294955.1 Holophagae bacterium | reverse complement strand
CTGGGTTTTGAATGTAATTCCACAATAAATCAGAAAATGATGTTTTTGAAAATGTCTTTTTAGGGAATTATTTCAAGCAGAACCAAGGCAATGTCCACCAACCTAAAACGTCTGATTTTGTAAGCTTTACGACCAAAAACCTGAGTAGTGTCTCAAAAAGAACCTAAGTTTCTTCAAAGTGTGGTAGTTTAACCGAGGTGTGAAAATCACTATTTATTCAGGAAAGGATGCCCCATGAAGGAAACCAATCCCTACGATCCACCGAAGACCCCCACCTACTCAACGAGCCCATCAGAATTGAACTACCTCGATAACGCAAAGCTGAAATCATTGGGCAGTTATTCACGCAGCCTCCACTTTTTGGGCGTATTTTGGTTCATAGCTGCGATCCTTGCCTTGATGGCCCCTGTTTTTCCAGGAAATATGGGGCCAAAAGCCACCCTGGCTTTCATTGCAACTGGCCTCGTGTATGGAGTAGGCGCTTTTGCCTGCATCAAAAGACCCGCCTGGGGCCGCACTTATGGGTTCATTGTGTGCGCCATAGCTTTTTCATTAAACCTATCAACAGATTCACCCTCCTTTTTACCGCTACTCATTGCCACAGGCGCCGCAGTGATTCTCTGGAAAGGAGCCCCATTATTTGGCCCAAACGGTGTTTCCCACAAAGAGTTGAAAGAAGCAAGAAACCAGCGCCTTGGAACAAAATAAATCCCCAACAGGGAGTCCATTCCAAGGACCAATGTCCTTGGCAATGAGTCCAACCTCGATTATAGCTCATACAATTTCAGAGAATTTGCATGCTGCACAAAAAGTACCATTGGCCTTTTGAAGATTTCACGCTATAAAACCTTACACCCTAATACTTGCAAGTAGATCTCCAGGCAGGACATCAAAATAATTTCAAGTGAAGGATAATTTGGGATCACCAAAAATCAAGGTCAATGGATTTTTTTCTGCCTGCCCAGCTCTTCTTGGATGGATCGACGGCGGGCCTCTGTTTTCTCAAGATAGCCCTCTGGAAGGGATTCGTTACCAGCCATTTTGTCCAGCTCCCTTATGGCTTCGTCCAAAGCACCGCCTCGGATAAGACAGTCAACCTTAATCAATACAGCATCTGCCATATGATCATTCGCAACGGTCAAGCCTTTTTCTTTCAAGATATTCCATACTTCCGGGATCGTTGCGCACACTTCATCGTAAAGACCCCGTTTTGAAAGGGCGTTCAAGAGGTTTTTGTGGAGGATGCCTACGATCTGATGTTTGGGGCCAAGGCTAGAACGACAAATCTCTACCGCCTTTCGGTAATGGTATTCCGCCTCATCAGTTCGCCCCAAGTCGTTCAACACTGCTGCAAGGTTATTGTGGTCGATGCCAACACGTGAATGATTCTCTTGGAAGATCTCTGTGCGAATTTGCAGCGCTATTTCCAAATTTTCCCTTGCTTTATCCAACCTGCCGTCAGATTGGTAGAAAGCCCCCAATGAGGCGTACTGATTGGCGGTGGTTCTATGCCTCT
This sequence comes from Holophagae bacterium, assembly GCA_050294955.1. Lineage (GTDB taxonomy): Bacteria > Acidobacteriota > Holophagae > Acanthopleuribacterales > Acanthopleuribacteraceae > JBNKOV01. The sequence continues at coordinate 3,933 of JBNKOV010000400.1, read as the reverse complement.
CTCCTAATGTTTCCAGGGAAATAGCCAGCGCCTTCTCAAAACAGGCTTCGGCTTTCTCCATGTTTTTATTCATCTGATGAGCCTTTCCCAGGTTTCCTAAAACCGATGCTACTCTGGGGTGATTTTCACCAAATGCCTGGCGGCGAATCTCCAAAGCCTCTTCAAACAACTTGATGGATTCCTCCACTTTACCACGATCCAAAATGATGGAAGCCAGATTGTGGGTCGCCGTTGCATACATCGCGTGATTATCCTTAAGACTCTCCTTCAATATTGATCTGGCCCGGTGAAGATATTCAATGGCCTCATCGACCCGCCCCTGGCGCTGAATACTTGTCGCCAAATTTATGAGCGAAACCCCAATGTCAGGATGCTTTTCTCCTAAATACTTTTCCTGGATTTCCAAGCTCTGCATGTGGAGATCATTGGCTTCTTTATACCGACCCTGTTGATCCAGAAGGATCCCAAGACTGTTTATAGCCTTGGAATAGGTTATAGGATCCTCGTCGGCCAGGGCTTTGTAAATCTCTATGGCCTCCCGATACAGAGCTTCAGATTGGGGATATTCGCCCTTTACTTGAAATAGATCGGCCCTATTGGCTAAAATGTCGGCGACTTCCCGGCCATGAGGACCATGAACTGCACGGCACAACGTCAATGATTCCGTCAAATAGCGGTCACTGTCTTCATAATTCCCCAATCTTGACATGAGCAGACCCATGTGAAGAAGACTACGCGATAATTCGCTCTTATTCTCTGGCATTTTGCGGCGCTCATTTAAAGCCATTCTCCAAAGCGGCGCTGCGTCTTTAAATAACCCAAGTTTAAAGTAGATATCTCCAATATTGTCCAACAAACGCGCCCTAAGTCGGGGTTGACCGGTTAAATCTGTTTCGAGCTTTTTCGCAGCAACTTTCAAAATGTCCTTAACCCTAGGGTTTTGACTGTAGTCCGTCCCCCAAAGGAAAGGATCTGAGGTACGGAACATCTCATTCATAAAGTCGATGACCTGCTCTGCACTATCTCGCTCATAAGCGGTTTGCTTTTGTTCACGCGCTTTAGCAACGCCGTAGCCTATAGGAGCTATCGCCAACATGAATACGGTAAAAAAAGCCATGGAAAGCGCTACCCGATTTCGGCGGATAAATTTTTTAAAGATGTATGCATGATCCTTCGGCGCGGCTTCTAAAGGTAGATCTTTTTGAAAGCAAACCAAGTCATTTTTCAGATCGCCAACCGATGTATAACGGTTTTTTGGTTCCTTTTCCAAAATCTTGGAAGCTATATAGTTAAGATCACTTCTAAACTGTCGGCCCAGCGTCCGCTCACCAGTGTTTCGGTGATAAGCAATTTGTTTTTTTCGCTGCTGATTAAACCCAGCCCAACATTTGCCCAATCCGATAATGGGGCCTTCTATTATGCGAGTCGGCATCTCTGATTTAGTAAGGGATCGGCCATAAGGCGATTCATCCACCAACAGTTCGTAGAGAAGAACACCCAAAGAATAGATATCTGTGGAGGTTGTCAACGGCTTGCCCTGATATTGCTCAGGACTTGCGTACTGGGGAGACATGGCGGGCGTATTGGTTTGAAGTGTTGTATCTTCGCTTGTCTCAGACAATAACCCGGCAATTCCGAAGTCAAGCAGTTTTGGCTCGCCATATGAATCGACCAGAATATTGTGGGGCTTCAGATCCCGATGAATCACCAGGTTGGCATGTGCATATTGAACGGCTTCGCAAACTTTTTCAAATAAACCCAGGCGTTGCGCCAAATCAAGTCGATGATGGTTGCTATAACTGATAATGTCTTCCCCATGAATATGCTCCATCACCAGGAACGGGAGTCCATTTTCACTGGTCCCACCATCCAGGAGCCTTGCAATATTGGGATGCTGCAAATGGGCCAGAATCTGGCGTTCCCGTTCAAATCTTGCACGCATTACGCCGTCTTCGTAACCCTGACGAATTAACTTTATAGCCACAATAGATTCAAAGTCGTCCGTACGACGCGCCAAAAAAACACTCCCCATGCCGCCACTGCCAAGTTCTTTTTCCAATTGATAGGGACCTAACCGGGCGCCGATACGATCCATTGACGATAAGACAGGATCTTGAAGTAACCCATTCGTATCATCTTGGATTTTGAGAAGTTCTAAAACATCCTCATGAACTTCAGGTTCCTGGAGGAAAAGCGCCTTCAATCGCTTTTCCCGGCTTTCCTCGTCAAGGTCCAAAAGGGTCTCCAGGAGTTGATTCACCCTCCGGTCGTGCCTGGTATTCATGGACGATCCTCCTCGGGCATTAATTCATTATTCAATTCAACAAGAGGTTTCCTGGCGATTCAGCTCTCTCAGAAGCCAGATCCTGGCAGCAGCCCATTTCCGTTTTACGGTTCGATCGGCAACCTGAAGGGATCTGCCAATTTCCTCAAAAGTGAGCCCGGCGAAGAATCTCATTTCTACAATGCTTACCTGCTGAGGATCAAGTTTGCGCAGACGGGTAAGAGCTTGATCCAGGGCAAGTATGTCAATCTCCCTGGTCGAAATTTCAGCAATAAGGGCTTCATCGAGAGTAAGGCTTAAACGGCCACCGCCTCGCTGTTCAGCACTCCTCTGGCGCCAATGATCTACTAGGATTCGTCTCATAACTGCGGCTACCACAGAAAAAAAATGTGTTCGATTTTCCCATTTGGGTTGATCTTCTGGGCTGAGTCCATTCATGAAACGCAGATAAAACTCGTTTACCAAAGCCGTTGCCTGGAACTCGACAACCCCGGGTTGACCGCCAATTTTAATGGCGGCCAGGCGGTGGAGCTCATCATAGATCTTTGGCAACAGACTGTGCAATGCGTTCTCATCACCCGCTTTCCAAGCGTGTAGCGCCTGTGTGACATCACTGGGAATTTCTTTCAAAGTTAATCCTTTTGAGAGCTGCCCTCCCACCCCTAAGACCCCAAGCACTTATAAGACCGATTTTCAAAATATCAACTGGTTCAAAAAAAATCAATAAATTTTGTCCCGATTTCCCATGAAGATACGAGTCAAAGGGTAAGGGGCCAAAACTGGCTCACTTAATACCAGGAGGTGCGATATGAAAATCAAATTACAGGATCTAGAGGTAGAAAGCTTTATTACTCATCCCGAAAAAGTCAGGGGCGGCGGCGAGTCTGATGGCCCATTCGCTTGCGATGACCAAACGCTAAACATCTATATTTGCACCGGTGTTCCCGCACCCTACGGCACCTAAAAAACAGACTGCCGAAACATGGGCTCTAAATGCATAGCAATGGAGCCAATGGAGTCGGCAAAACCAGGCAACCCAACCCGGAACACCCGGTCTTCATCAGAAGGCCGGGTGTTTTTTAACTTACAAGACTTCAGCTACTTCAGATGATGAGACCAACTTCTCTTTGGGCAAAAAAAGAATTCATCAGGGAGGGGCCTTTCAGGGCAACCGTTTTGAAATGGCTGTATTGGGACGGAGAAACGGACGATTGATCCGCCTGACATTAGAAACTAAGTAATTTCAGGGTGATACACGGGCCTGCTCCCATTTATTTGGACAAAGCACCCTCCATTTCATTTTTGCGCGTCCTCTTCTGGAGCCCGAGTTTCCATTTTTTATCTTGTGACCGCCCCCATTCCATGTCATGATCTTGAAATTCGAGGGGGCGCTCTTGCAGATTCCTGGGCATAGAATGGTTGAATCTCAAGCTATGATGACGTTGAAAGGCCTGGTTGGCAAGCCAGATCGAGTGGTGTCTTTTCGGGCAGGTTATGCAGATTTTAAGGGAACCTCCAGCTCTCAAAACCAAACCAGTCGATCAGCGACTCATGACCTCGATCTTCCTCAACGCATTGAAAAACTGGAAGTTGATATCCTCGAAGGATTGAAACGTTTTGGTGAGATTGATGGCGAACTGAATCTGTCC
>JBNKOV010000399.1:0-5455 GCA_050294955.1 Holophagae bacterium | reverse complement strand
CACAGGGGACAACAGATTCAGGGGCCGAGAGAACTAGCGATATTCAGAATTGTCAAAGCCCGTTGCGAACCAGGAACCTTCAAGATTTTAACACCTGCGAAAATACAGAGAAGCGTGAACATGAAGAAGCGTAAACCTATCTTTTACAGATATTTTCAAAATAGGACCAACCTTAGTCCAGGATGGAAAAGCTGCTTTTTAACATAGTTCAAATCATAATGAGAGGAAGAAAGGCATAGAAAAAGTTTTAGAATAAAAAAGGGATCAAACTAAAAAAGTGGAAAGGCTATTTAGGCACGGTAAAATGGAGGGGGCGAAAAAAAAATGATTATTGCTTTGCATCAAGGTATTTGTGGTGTTATTATGGATAGGCTTCAATCTTGATACCCAGCCTACGGCTAAAGTGTGTGTTAATAGAAATAATTAAGTTCACAATATAGCCCATTTGTCGAAAAAAAATACCCACGATTGAAACCCCATAAAGGGCGGAGCTCTGGACAGAGAGAGCAATTCTGACCCCAAAACCGGGTTTTCACCACGAAAACAAGACGAAACCCACACAATAATCATCAAATTCTTGTCCTACTCGTTCCAGAAGAATTTCATTATTGGATGGCGTCGTCGATACAACACAGGCCTCGTCGTCCCATGACGGCTGCCAACCCCTCAACATCAAACCGGCAATCAAACCTGGAAAACCCATGCGTCATGAAACGATAAAGAGTATTTGGACCACAATGCGTCACGCCGATACAGTCGGCGCCGACGATGCGCCGCACTCGGCGTGATCCGTTGTGGCCCAAAGCGCCATGTCATGACAAGCACATTTCTCAGGTCTAAGGAGGATTTATGCCAGTCCAAGTAACCTACCCGGGTGTCTATATCGAAGAGATACCTAGCGGAAGTAAGACCATCTCGGGCGTGGCCACATCAATCACTGCTTTTATCGGCAGAGCATTGCGTGGCCCTACAGATCGAGACGGCCCCATGACCATCTTTGGATTCGACGATTTCACGGGGACCTTTGGTGGTTTAAACCACGATTACCCCATGGCTTACGCTGTACAAGACTTCTTCATGAACGGTGGCTCTCAAGCCGTGATTGTTCGTCTTTTCAAGAACAAGATTGGCGAAGACGGAAAACCCATCAACGCCAAAGCCGCTCTGGTTCTTGATCTTGACAGGAGCGCTCGCACCGCCGCCAAGCATCTCGCCGCCGCAGCGGAGGACGAGCTGCTGACGCCTGAATCGGGTCTCGCGACTCCAGATTCGGTGAAAAAAGCGGTGAAAGACGCTTTCGATCAAATCACCGGCGAGCCCATGACCACAGCGGCCAAGAAAGTATTGGACGCTGTTGACGCAGCCGATGGCGACGCTGAAGCTGTTTGCAATGCGGCGATTGACACGGTTAAAGGTCTTGCAGACGGCGAGTTCGATGAACTGGCCCCTGACGAATTCCTTCAGTTGGAAGCCGCCAACCCTGGCAAATGGGGCAATATCCTTGAAGTGACCATCGACCGGGAAGGCATTTCCTCTCAGATGGACAGCCTCTACGACTACCTGACATCTGAAGATCTGTTCAACCTGACCATTCAGTATACGCCTATTGGCGGCATGCCCGTTTCCGAACGCCACATCAACCTTTCCATTAATGAGGATTCAGCAGACCGCCGGGTTGACCGGGTTCTGTCCAATGAGTCTATTCTGGTCAGGGTCGCGACCGACGGCGTCAAAGCCATTTTGCCCGGCAAACGCCCCGATCCCTGCGCCTATAAACTGGGCACGCCCGGCTACGACAGCGATCCTCTGGACGCCGGAGCCTATCGAGGCAACGCCAAGTTGAAAACCGGCATGTACGCCCTCCGCAACGTGGATATTTTCAACCTGATGTGCATCCCTCCCGACTCCAGAGACGAAACCTCTTCGGGCTGGAACACCGATCCCGATGTCTACGTAGAGGCCGCTGTTTTCTGCACGGAACAACGGGCCATGTTGATCATGGATCCCCCAGACGCCTGGACCAAAAAAGCCAAGATGGGCAAAGTCGCCAATATCAAAATGACCGATCTGGGCAATTTTGGCGACACGGGTCGCAACGCTGCGGTCTACTTCCCCAGGGTTGTGAAGGCCGATCCCATGCTGAAAGGCGCGCCCAACGTCTTTCCCGCTTGCGGCATGATTGCAGGCATAATGTCTGCAACCGACGTTAAGCGAGGTGTTTGGAAAGCGCCTGCCGGTGTTGAAGCGTCTCTCATTGGCGCTCGCAGCCTGGAATTGAAACTCACCGACAACGAGAATGGTTTGCTGAACCCACAGGGTATCAACTGCCTCCGCACCTTCCCCGTAATGGGATCGGTTGTTTGGGGCGCCAGAACCCTGCGCGGCGCGGACCAGTTGTCCGACGACTACAAATACATCAACGTTCGCCGTTTAACCCTCTACATCGAGGAAAGCCTGTTCCGCGGAACGCAGTGGGCCGTGTTCGAGCCCAACGATGCGACACTGTGGACCAGCCTGAAAGAAACCGCCGATTCGTTCATGGCCGCTTTGGCCAAGCAGGGCGCTTTCTATTCCTACCAGGTGGTTTGCGACGGATCCACCACCACCGCACGGGACATCAACCTGGGCATTGTCAACATGCTGGTTGCCTTCACACCGGTTAAACCGGCCGAATTTGTGGTCATTAAGATACAGCAACAAGCACTGAAAGACTAGGAGGATAGAATATGCCCGCTCCTGAATTTACCGTAAATACGGAACGTTACGACCCCTATCTCAATTACCGGTTCAAGGTAAAGTGGGAAGGGAATACCGAATACGTAGCTGGCGTCAATAAGATCAGCGCTCTCAAACGGTCTACGGAAGTAGCCGATTATCGAGCTGGTCTCGATCCAGGCGTTGTTCGCAAAATTCCAGGTCAGACCAAATACGAACCCATTACTCTGGAACGCGGCGTCACTCACGACAAGGATTTCGAGCAATGGGCCAACAAGGTCTGGGCCTATTCTCACGCAGCAGCTTCCAAATCGCCCGAGGACATTGTGTCTCTTGCTGACTTCCGCAAGAACATTGTCATCGAGCTGTTTAACGAAGCAGGTCAGGCTGTGATTCGCTACAACATCTACCGCTGCTGGGTATCCAGCTTCCAGGCCATGGCGGACCTGGACGGCGGCGCAGGCAACACCGTTCTCATTCAAACCCTTGAATTGCAGAACGAAGGATGGGAACGAGACGCCACACTGGCCGAACCCACGCATCCTTCATTCATCCTGCCCGAGTAATCCATTCATTAACCCTGCGGAGCCCTTCGGGGCTCCGCTTCTATATGATAACCCTAGTATTCACAAGACTTTTTAAATATCATCAGGAACAGATCATGTCGGTTATAGACGTCCTTTCAACAACCCTGTTTGAACCTTATTTGAACTACCGATTTCAAATGCGCTTCTATGGCACGCCGCTTCCCGTTCTGGGAATAAAAAAGATATCTGCCTTGAAACGCACTACCAAGTCTACGGATTATCAGTCCGGCGGAGAACCAGGCCTGGTTCACAAGGTGCCTGGAACCACCACTTTTGATCCCATTACTCTTGAACGCGGCGTTACCATCAGCCCGGAGTTTATGGTTTGGGCCAACTTGACCCAAGCTATGGGGCATGACATTTCCAGCTTGAGCTATTACCACTCCCCTCCTCTGAACATGGACAAAGATGTCCGGCGCGACGTGGTCATCGAATTGCTGAGCAGTTCGGGGATTCCCACTCGAAGTTACGCAGTTTACGGCTGTTGGGTCGCCGAGTTTCAGGCCATCGCCGACCTGGATGGAGAAGACGGCAACAAGGTCTTGTTTGAATCCATCAAGTTGGAGCACGATGGTTGGGAGTTTATGGATCCCATTGCAGCAGCCAAATCCTACCTTTCTCTTTAAATATTCATGAAAATCACCTATCTTCCCCAAGGAACTTGACCTATGCCCGCCCCGGAATTTACAGTGAACACCGAGCGCTACGATCCCTACTTGAACTACCGGTTCAAGGTCAAGTGGGATGGCCGCTATGTCGCTGGCGTGAATAAGATCAGCGCCCTGAAGCGTACAACAGAACATGCCGACAACCGTCCGGGAGCTGAGCCAGGGGGCGGCACCATTGGACCAGGCCAGACAAAGTTCGAACCGATCACCCTAGAACGAGGCGTCACCCACGATAAGGACTTTGAGCAATGGGCCAACAAGGTATGGGCCTGGTCACACGCCTCCACCGCCAAATCGCCTGAGGACATTGTCTCGCTCAAGGATTTTCGCAAGAATATCTCCATCGAGCTATGCAATGAAGCGGGACAGACCGTTGCCGTCTACAATGTTTACCGCTGCTGGGTTTCCGAGTATCAGGCCCTCTCCGATTTAGATGGAGGCGCCAGTTCCATCAACATTCAAACTATCAAACTGGAAAACGAAGGCTGGGAAAGAGATTACACCATTGGCGAACCCACCCATCCCAGTTTCACCCTTCCGGAGTAGCAATGCGCCGTCTTTCCTCTGAAGATATCGTAAGAGTTTGGGAATACGGGTTTAACCGAAACCATGTCGAACGTTCCCTGGCCCTATTGGCCCCGGCATTTCCCGAACTGGACCGAAGCGCCCTTGGCGCCTTGACAATCGGAAACAGAGACCTCAGGCTGCTTGCCTTGAAGGAACACCTGTCCGGCTCCGAATTAAAAGGCGTCGCGCGATGTCCCAATTGCGAAACGGAATTGGCGTTCACCCTGAAAACAACGGATATCCGTCAGGGAGACTTCAACCAACAGATCCCACCATACTTCACAGAAAACCTGGAGGGTTTTCAAATGGTGTTTCGCCTGCCAAACAGCTTCGATCAATTGACCATGATGGGCGCTGGCGACCCCGAAATTGCCAGCCGTATCCTACTGCAACGCATCATTCATTCAGCAACTTACAAAAGCGACGCTCTCACCCCTGATCGCCTCCCGCCAGAAGCTATGGAAGCCTTGGGGGACCGCATCAACGAATTGGACCCACAGGCGGAAATTCAGTTCGCCATGAATTGCGCCGCCTGCGCCCACCGCTGGTCCGCCCTTTTTGAGGTAGGCCACTTTGTCTGGCGCGAGATCCGAGACCAGGCGAGAAACATCCTAAACGACGTGATATCCCTTGCGAGCGCTTTCGGGTGGTCGGAGAGAGAGATCCTTGATATGACGCCCCAACGCAGAGAATTCTATTTGGACAGACTGTAAATGGGCAACTTCTTCAAAAGAATGGCCGACCGCACCCTGGGGCTCGTTCCCCTGGTGGATCCGGCCCCACAATCGCATGTCCCTGGGGCCGACGAACGCGAGGGAACCCGGGAAGAGGCGGATCGGTTCTGGTCGGACGTGGCGGCTCTGGGAGACAGGGAGGTTGAAAATGAACCCCTGATCGACCATCCGGATCCAGATTTTC
>JBNKOV010000398.1:0-5456 GCA_050294955.1 Holophagae bacterium | reverse complement strand
TATTGGGGTCGTCTACCTCGGGAACCACCATTGTTCCCGAGCTGGTTGTCTCCTCATCAGAGCCTTCTTTTGTGCAGTCGGCCATCCAGGCGACTTGGAATGGCAACAGCGCCATTTCCAATTGGAACAGCGGCTCCACTCAGACCTTAACCTTTTTTGTTCATTTGTATGAAGATCCCAACGTTTGTGGGCGTGAAGTGGATTTCAACCTTCGGTTACACGTGAACGGAAGTACGGTAAACGCTACGGGCGCGACCAGCTTTTTTACCCTTGGATCGCCTTCCAGCGATCTGCTCACGCTGCACACCTTGGTTTCCGATAACGTAAACACCTTTGGCTTTGTGCCGGTGGGGACATCGAATAACTTCACAACAGCCATGGAATCGGTGCCATCAAGCGTGATCAACAACGCCAACAACCGAGTTTATTTGTACATGGACTACGATATCCAGCCCACGCCCCCCAGCGAATATTTTTTGAATTTCCTCTACCCCTTGAATAACGATTGTCTCATTCAGCTTCAGGACGACGTCTTCCCCTTTGAATCCAGTCTTCTGGTAGACGCCCTGGTTGTTGACGAGACCGGAACCGTTCCGCAAGATCTTGCCCTGACGCCTTTGGGCGGCGGCGGCGTTTTCCCCGCATCCTTTGGGGAAGGCATCAACCTGTGGGACATTACCGACGTCGGCCTGACTCAGTGTTCCGGCTCGGTGAAGCAGGCCATTTCCGCCACGGGCATCTCTCCTGGTTTGCCCGGCACCTTCCGCGTTGGTTTCCTGAACCGGGTTGTGCGCGACTTTAAAATATATTTGGGAACCCAAGGCACCTGTAGCGCCGACGTGTTCAATTTTGGCGGCGTGCCCTCCGATTTTGAAATCAACTCCTTCTTCATCTCCTCCATTGGCGAAGTAGAAGCGGAACTCAGCGTTCCCAACTCCTGGGAGACTTCCCCCAATTCCGGCATCTTGAAGCCGGGTTACCTGGTTCAGTGGTTCCTGCGCAGCGGTTCCACCATGGTTAGCCTTGGCTCCGGCAGCACCGATCTCAGCTTGAGCCGAGACGCCAACGTTGCGGTAGACACGCCCGATGAATTCTTCCTGGAGGCCCGCGTTCAGCGCACATCCACCAATAGCTGGGTTTCTACAGACAACCGAGGCTTGAACCATGAGATCGAGTACACCCTGTTGACGCCTACCTATGATCGGGAAGAGCAGAACTTTGCCACAGGCGCTTCCGATCCCGACGATTTCTTCGATCCGGGCGAAGTGCTCAACATCCCCATCTTCATGAACGACCCCAATGGTTCCTTCGTTGGCGGAAGCCTGGACAACGGGTATGTGATCGACCAGAACGACAACGGCCAGGTGGATCCCACTGTTGACCGATTCGTGAGCTTCGATCTGCCCCTTGCAGATGACGTGAACATCCGCATTCTGCCCATCCAAAGCTCACGGGGCTCGCAAACCGTTACCTTCTCATACGAGCTGCTGACTGCGCCCAACAACAAGACCGTTTGGTTCTACTTCGACTCAACCGCCTCTAATAACGGGGTTTCTTCCACCTTCCGCCGCTACATCCAAGATCTGGAAGTTAGCGCAGGGTTAAACGGGGAAGATGCGCAGCTCACCTTCTCTTATCCCTTCACCAGCACCAACGGCAACTGGGTGGCCAACAACCAGACCACTGGGACGGGGCTGGGTTGGAACGACAACACCCCCTGGTTTGCTCAGGGCGGCAACCTTCCCCAGCATGGAGACGATGTCAACGGGTTGGAGTCTCCTCCGCTGCCTGTGGGTCGCAGTGTAAGCGTCTCTTTCAACCATACCCCCAACTTCACCTTTAACCAGTCGGGCGGTCTACTGGAATACCGCATGTTGGATGTAACCGGCCAGCCTTTAACTGGTTGGAGCGATTTTATCACCAACGCCTGCACCACCTGCAACATCTACGATCCCCTGACCTTTCCCGACAACTTCTCTTCCTACCTTGCTGGTAAAGAACTGTTTATGGGCATGGACAGCAGCACCAGAACGGAGTTTGTGAACAATATTCCAGATTCCTTCTTCAACGGTTTCGTGAGCGGCGAGGACCAAATCCAGTTCCGCTTTGTTTTCCAAGATCCCTCTCTCGACCCGCAGTCCCCAGACAGAAGCGACGGGCCTACTCAGTGGACCATCAACAACTTCAGCTACAGCGCCAACCTGTTCCAAGATGACAATGTGTTCGGCGTTGATTTCGACAGCCTGTTCTACGACGATTGCAACGATCCCTTCGCTATCGTGTTCAGCAGCCCTTCGGTGAACCCCGAAGACCTGAATTACGAGTGGTATGAGGATCTCAACGATCTCTACGACGGTGTTTCGGTGAATGGCGGCCAGGCCGTGCCTTTCTCCATCAACAGTGACGATGAACAGTTCTATGTTCGCCTGAAGTACGTTCACCCCACTCAGGGCACCGTGACCGAGAGAATCTTGGGCATGAACATTCTGAACGGCGTGTCCTGTCCTCCGCCGGACTGCCTCACTCAGCCCGACGCTATCGGCAGCGTTTTGGAAGATGCTTCCATTTCCTGGCCGTCAGCCAAGACCATTCAGGACTGTGTTCAGGTGATCAACCAGATCTGTCCTCCTGAGTAACCTTTAATCCAGAGTTCTATCATTGCCGAAGAGTCGCTTGTTTCAAGCGGCTCTTCTGGTTTAAACCTCTGAGATTAATCCGGCTTGCGAATTCCAAGGGTTTGGATTTTACGGTGGAGATAGGTCCTCTGAATATCCAGTTCCCGAGCCGCGTCCACATAATTCCAGTTTCTTCGCCTCAACATGCTTTCAATGAACTCTTTTTCGCATCGGGTTTTGAACTGTTTCAGCGTCATATTCATATGAGGCGCAGGCAGGCGGACCATGGCGGTTTCTCCGGCGCTCTCGCCGCCTAAAATGTCTGAAGGCAGGTCTGAAACGGAAATGGGATCGCCTCCAAGGATCACGAGCCGCTCGCAGAGATTGCGCAGCTCTCGCACGTTGCCGGGCCATTTGTACTGAACCAAAGTCGCCATGGCCTTGGGATCGATCTTCTTTAATCTGAATCGGTTCTGCTTACAGAACTTGTCCAAATAATAGGCGATCAAAAGCTGGATGTCTCCGTCCCGCTCGCGCAACGGGGGCGACGTGATGGGAATGGTGTTCAATCGAAAATAGAGATCTTCTCTAAAAAGCTTCTTCTCAATGAGTTGAGGGAGGTCTCGGTTGGTGGCTGAAACCACCCTTACGTTCACTTCTATGTCTCGGCCGCCGCCCAGCCGTCGGACCCGGCCGTCTTCCAAGACTCGCAACAACCGGGTTTGCAGCGTAATGTCCATGTCGCCGATTTCATCCAGGAAAATCACCCCGCCGTTTGCCTCCTCAAATAAACCTGGCTTGTCCGTTCTGGCGTCGGTAAACGCGCCGCGCACATGGCCGAACAGCTCGTCTTCAATGAGGCCTGCTGGCAGCGATGCACAATTTAATTTAACATAAGGCCCTCTAGATCTTCGAGATTGAGCGTGAATGGCGTTGGCGACCAGCTCCTTGCCCGAGCCGCTTTCCCCGTGGATGAGGATGCGGCTCTCCGTTGGCGCAATTTTGGCGATCTTCTGTTTCAGCTCCATCATGCATGGGGAATTTCCAAGAATGGGCGTCTGGACGCCTTGCTGTAACTCCGCAACTTGTCTCAATAGAGAGTGATGCTTCAGGCAATTGCTTATGGAGCGAAAGAGGCGTTCCCTTGAAAAGGGCTTCTCTATAAAATCGTGAACCCCAAGATTCAGCGCTTCAACGGTCTCCGAGATGGTCGCCTCTCCCGATATGATGATGGTTGGCGGAAGGAGATCGGACGCGGCCAGTTTGCGCACCAGATCGACGCCGCTCATGCCGCCCATTCGCACATCCAGCAGCAACAAATCGGGTTTGGGGATGCTGGGGTCTTTGAGTCTCCGGTAGGCCTCCTCCCCAGAATTCATTCCAGTGGCCTTATACCCGGCGTCTTCTAAATCCAAAATCAGGTTCAGCCGCAGCTTGTCCTCGTCTTCAACGACCGCTATATGCTCCATTTAGGACTCCTTTCTGGTTTGTGGGGCGAGAGGGAAGGACATGCGGAACCGGCTGCCCTGGGGCGAGGAGGCGACCAGCTCCAGATCTCCTCCGTGTTCAAGCATGATCTTTCTCGAAATGCTGAGGCCCAGGCCCATGCCCTTGCCCCGTTTTCGGGTGGTGACATAGGGCTGGAACAGGCGACTGGCAATGGTTTGATCCACGCCCGGTCCGTTGTCTTCGACATCGATCACGGCCTGATTCCCAAGGACGCGCGATGATAGCGACAGTTTGGCGTTTGCCTGGCTTTCCATGGCGTGTGCGGCGTTGTTGCACAGATTCATGAGGACCTGTCGAACCATACCCTTGTCCATATTGATCTTACAAGCCTCGCTCTCTGTCTTTGTCTCCAAGACAACGCCCGGCCAGGCCGTCGCGAAAAGACCGCCGAAATGAGAGATGAAACCGTTGATTTCAACCAGGTCCGGCTGGGGTTTGCCTATGCTGGCGAAGCTTGAAAATCCCTTGGTGAATTGTCGCAGCCGCTCGATCTCTTCCAGGGCCGAGGTCTGAATTCGTTTCGCTCCCTCTCGGGTTTCTGCGGGGGCTGTCTCCATGAGGGCGGGTAGCCTTTGCAGCTCCATCTGCATTGTTGTCAATGGTGTGCGGATTTCATGCGCCAATCTTCTCGCTGCCTCCTGCCACTCCGATAAATGCTTCAAATATTCGATCCGGTCTCGCTGGCCCGCCATGAGTTGTCCGGTTTGTTCGATCATTCTGCCCATCCTGGCCAGGAGATCCTTGCCGCTGAGCGGCGCCTTGATGCCAGTTTTACCGGCGGCCAGATCCTCCAGCGGCGGTCCCAATTGCGCAATTCGCCTCTCTAGCCGCCTCCTGTTCCAGAACCAGATTCCCACAGAAACGCTGGCGATAAACCCAAAAACCAGAGCCAGTATGGTCTCGTACCGCGATCCGAGGTTTTCCCTGCTTCTGGATAAAATCAGCAAATTCTGGCGGACCGTTTGAAGATTATCGAACCGCTGGCGGTAGGCCCCCGCGTTTTCCGGATCAGATTTGGCCAGGGACCGGAGGTCCTCGCCCGCATCCTCAAGCAGCGACACAATCTCAGGGTGAACCGCCAGGTCCAAAAGCACCTCAGAGGCCTGATTCTGGAACAGCCTGAACAAGATGAATGAGACCAGAATCATCGATGATATAGACATTATTGGGATCATAAATCTCATAAAGGCGCTCCGGCGTATCCTTTTTCATACGCTCATTATACAGAAAGATACGGATCTCTTCAGAAAAAGAGACCCGTAGTCCTTATTTGGCAAGAAGGGCGCCAGCCGAGAGAGGCGCATCCAGAAAATTCACCAAAAAAAGAAACAC
>JBNKOV010000397.1:0-5460 GCA_050294955.1 Holophagae bacterium | reverse complement strand
TTAATCCATCCATTTTTCAGATGATTGCTCAAGCCGGGTTATGAATCACATGTAGCCGGATCGGCTCAGGTAGACCCTTCAGGGTCACCCCTTTCAAAGCCGTAGAAAGAATACTAACGTTTTGGTTGTAATGAACAAGGAAAATTCTAATTTTATCCATCAGGGTTTAGATCGTTTTTTAGCGGCGGGTCGTTCACTGATCATGGTTCGCACCTATGAGGAAGACCGCCTGCAAAACCTTCTCCACAATTTGGCGGCGCATTACCAGCGCCCCTTCTGGACATGGTCCGTTAGCGACGGACTTAAATCACCGGACGGCAACGTAGTGCCGGAGACCAAAGACCCGGAAAATGCGCTGGCGGTATTGCTGCGTGTGGAAGAGCCGCGAATTGTGTGGCTGAAAGACATGCATCATCACTATTCCCCCATAGTTATCCGCACATTGAGAGACCTCTACTACCGCTGGCGAGAAACAGGCGGGGCGGTGGTGGTTAGCGCCACCACCCATGAGGTGCCCTCTGATCTCGAAAGAGAGATGGCGTTTCTTCTTCTCGACATGCCAACTCAGAGCGAGCTTCAAGACGAGGTGGCTCAGTGGATGTCTCAACTGGAAAACCCGCCTTCGGTTCCGGTAAAAACCATGAGCGCCACATTGAAGGGCCTGACCCTTTCGGAGGCCAAACACGCGCTCACCCGCCTGAAAAACCAGGATCCCAACACAGCGGAGGTGTTGCGAACCC
Organism: Holophagae bacterium; assembly: GCA_050294955.1. GTDB lineage: Bacteria > Acidobacteriota > Holophagae > Acanthopleuribacterales > Acanthopleuribacteraceae > JBNKOV01. The sequence goes on along the minus strand of JBNKOV010000397.1, from coordinate 4,720 downwards.
TTCAAGAAGAAAAACGGCTTCTGATCGGCAAAACCGGCACCCTTGAATACATCCCTGAAGTCCCCAAACTCAAGGAAATGGGCGGATTGGAAAACCTCAAGGATTGGCTCCTCAAAAGAAAGGAACTCCTGGTTTCTGACGACCAGAACCTTAGGGAAATTGCCCCAAAGGGCGTTTTGCTCATGGGCGTTTCCGGTTGCGGAAAATCGCTTTGCATTAAGGCGATCTCATCTGCATGGCAATTACCTCTTTATAGAATGGAAATGGTGAAAATCTTTTCAGGAGCCTACGGCAGTCCAGAGCTTGCCTTTGCGGATGCTTGCAGGCTAATGGAAGAGATGGCGCCAGCCGTTCTATGGATTGATGAAATTGAAATGAGTCTCTCTGCGGAAGGCAGCACCGCCGCAGATTCTGTACTCTCCAGAATTTTTGCTTTCTTTTTAACCTGGATGCAGGAAAAGCCCCCCGGCCTTTTCGTTGCCGCTACCGCCAACAGGATTGACCTCCTACCGGCGGAAATGATCCGAAAGGGTCGTTTTGACCAGGTCTTCTTCGTCGACCTCCCGGTTGTTGGGGAAAGAGAGCAGATATTCAAGATTCACCTGCAAAAACGCGGTTATGATCCCGAACCCTTTACACCCGAAGTCTTTGCCGATGCAACAGACGGGTGGAGCGGTGCGGAGATTGAACAATGCGTCATTGCAGCGGTCACCAGTGCGAGAATGGAAAATCGCGATCTGGTGCTCAAGGACTTATATGCGGCGCGGAAACAGATCGTGCCCATCTCAACAACCATGGAAGAACAAGTGCGCCACATCCGAAATTGGGCATATGAGCGCGCTGTTCGGGCCTCCGCAGAAGCGTAAGGCCCCTTTGAAAGATCATCTGTTGCAAGGATTACTATGAATACGTACAAAAAGAGAAACTATCGGGGTAAACGCGGTTACAGCGGACGCCCTCATCGTCGCACGGCTGACAGCTACCATCAACCCATGCCTCCGGAGCAGAATCGCATCCCCTACGCCAGGCATACGCTTACCAAACCGGATGTGGAAGCCGTAGTAGACGCCCTGCTTTCCGGTTCGCTGACTCAAGGCAGAGAGTTAGAGCGATTTGAGTCCCTGTTGTCCAAACTCACTCACTCCGACTACGCCATATCCTTCAGCTCTGGCACAGCAGCAGTTCACGCGGCGCTAGCCTGCTTGAAATTGGAGCCGGAAGATGAGGTCATCACTTCCACTCTGAATTTTTGCAGTGTCGCCAACATGATCACGCTTGTTGGCGCGCGACCGGTTCTGGCTGATTGCGACCCCAACACGCTAACCTTAAGTGTTGAGAGCGCCAAGGCGGCCATTACCGAGAACACCAAGGCTATTTTCTCCAACAATTTTGGCGGGCATCCTTCCGACCTGCTCGCCTTGCGTGAATTATGCGATGAGCATAACCTTATTTTGCTGGAAGACGCCAGTCACGGATTGGGCGGCAAGCACCGGGGCCATTACGTTGGAAACCAGGCGGATCTCACCTGTTTCTCCTTCCACCCCTCCAAAGCCATCACCACCTGTGAGGGCGGCGCTGTAACTACGGGCAACCGCTCCATCGCGGAATGGCTGCGCCAGTTCCGCCATCATGGCATCCAGAAAGATGCGAGATATTTCCAAAGCGACGAAGAATTCCCCGGCTATTACCAGGAACTGCAATTCCTCGGCATGAATTACCGTTTAAGCGAAATCCATGCAGCTTTGGGACGAAGCCAGTTGACCCGCCTGGACCGTCACATTGAAAGAAGACGCTCTATCGCCCAGGTCTACTACCAGAAACTGGGCTCCATCGAAGAGCTGTCCCTGCCCTACGTTGCCGATTGGGCCGACAATGCGTTCCATCTGTACCCCATCCAGTTCACGGGCAGCTTGAAAGACCAGCGAAACGCCGCCTACCAAGATCTGAAAGCCGCGTCCGTAGACACTCAAGTTCACTATGTGCCCGTTCACCGCATGCCCCTTTACGCCGGCAAGCTGGGCAACCCGGCTCAATTCCCCAATGCGGAAACCTACTTCGGCAGAGCCTTAAGCCTGCCGCTTTACCCCGACCTTTCCTACAAGGAAATCGAACGCATTACCGAATTGCTGAACCGGTTTATCACCAAGTGTCTTACCGAAGCTAAAAGCTATGTTCCCGACAAGATGGAAGGCGAGGACGCCTCCACGGAGGCGGATGCCGCCTCGTCTGAGGAACGAGAGGAAGATTTCGGACCGGAAACCATCACAGCTCCAGAGCATGTAGATCCTGAACCCTACCTCTTCGACGAACCACACCCCTCCCTTTTTGAAGAGAGAAAATCGTTGGAGATGAGTGGGTTGCGGAAAGAACCCAAAGAGGCTGCCAAAGATTCTGGCTCAGCCAAAACCGAATCCTCAAAAGAGGCGGACACCGAAGAGGCTTCGGAACCAAAAGAGAAGCCTGCTGAGGAAAAGAAACCACGCAAAACTGCTGCGAGAAAAACAACTCGGACCCGCACCCGGAAGACGACTCCTAAAGAGACCGAGGAGGCGCCTGCCGAGGAAGCTAAAGGCAAGGACGAACCGGAAGAAAAGCCCGCCCGTCCTCGCCGCACCCGTCGCACCACCAAAGCTACAACTGATGGCGACGCAGCAGAAGCAAAGCCGGCGCGCAAAACAACGACTCGTAAGACAACCCGTAAAAAAGCCGAGGATGGCGAGGAAAAGAAACCCGTAAGGCGGAGGCGAACAAAGGCAAAGGCCGATGACGCCGATGAAAAGAAGGCCGCAACTTCAAAAAAGAGTAATGACGAGGACAAGGAATAACCTTGTCTGGATAAACACTGAATTCGCAAAAAGGTCCGGGGCGTGTCCCCGGACCTGTTGTTAAGAATGTTAATTCACTAAACTCTTTTTCATGATATAACGTATCTAATCTTGATATTGCGCCCGCACCTTGCGGACCTTATGCACGGGAATACGGAGGAATTGAATGCCCATTAAATATTTCATGCTTGCCTGCCTTGCTTTTGCATCTTTTTCGGTCATGGCCCAGCAAGAGAAAAAGTTGAGTCTCACCGACGCGCTGGTCAAGGCGGTTGAAAGCAACCTGGATGTTCAGCTTCAACGTGTGGCCCTGGACGACAAGGCAATTTCACTTGATGAAACCAGGGCTCGTTATGAACCTTCTGTCACCTCATCCCTCCAACGTCAAAACCTGGATCAACAGGTGTCCAACACCACTGAGGGTGAGAGTGGCGCAACCTTTTCCATTGAGAGCTGGAGCTGGAACTCGTCCCTGAGAAAAACGGAAGATTTTGGATTGAGCTGGACGGCGTCCTTCAACAATAGCTTGGATGACAACGGCAGCGCCCTGTCTCTTGGTGAAACCTACAACTCAACCATGTCCTTCTTTGCGGAACAGAAGATCCTCAAAGGGTTTGCCCTTGACAAAGAGATCAGGCTCAGCGACGAATACATTGCTCGCGGTAATCTGGCTCTTAGCGAGAAAGACCTGGAGATTGCGGTTACCAACGTACTTCAGACTACGGAAAACGCCTACTGGGATCTGGTCCTTGCTATCGAGGATCTCAAGGTAAAGCAGCAAAGCCTGCGCCTGGCTCAAAAGTTATATGATCAGAACAAGGTGAAGGTTGAGGTTGGAACCCTGGCTTCTATCGAACTGGTAAACACCGAAGCCACTATTGCTACCAGAGAAACGGAGATTGTCACTGCCGAAAATAACGTTCTTGCGGCAGAGGATCGCCTGAAAAGGGTATTGAACCTGCCGGCCGAGGAATGGATCGACAACATCACACCCACCGACGCTCTTGAAATTAAGGAGATTTCGACAGATTTCCAGAAAGATCTGACCGTCGCCTACGAGAACAGACCCGAAATGCACAAGAACCTGCTGGAAATGGAGAACGCAGCTCTGACTCGCAAGCTTCGGAAAAATGAATTGAAGCCCGAACTTAATTTAACAGTGGGTTACTTCAGCCGAGGCATCAGCTCTCCCATTACGCCAACCATTACTAGCACGGATGAAGACGGAAATCCCATTAGAATTCCAGTTGGAGAAACCATTCCCTCCAGTTATCACACAGCGCTGTCATCGGTTATGGCCCAGGACCTTCCTGGCCTGCAAACAACGCTTGATTTCACATGGACGCCTTTCAACAAACAAGCCAAGGTCAACCTGGCCAAAGCCAACGCCGCAATTCGTCAATCCGAACTGAACGCGGAAAAGGTGAAGCTGGATATTATGGAAAGCGTCCGTACTGCTGGCCGGGAGCTTCAGTCAAATCTCAAGTCTATTAGAGCGAATGAAAAGAGCCTTAAATTCCAGAAAGAGAACCTGAAAGCCGAAGTTCAGAAATACCAGAATGGTCTTTCCACCAACTACCTTGTTTCTGAAGCGCAGAACAACGTCTCTCAGGCAGAGTCAAGCTTGAACTCAGCAAAGATCAATTACCTGAAAGCCCAAGTCGAGTACTACAAAGCTTTGGGCCTTCTTGCTGAGAAGCGGAAGATTAACGTAAAATAAGTCTCTTCTTTATCGGAGTTGCCAAAAACGCCGTTTAGTCCCCTGGGGATTAAACGGCGTTTTTATTTAAGCGACCATGCAATGCCAAAAAGGAGCATCCCCTTGGCGGGAAATCTTGCCAAACGGCCCAGGACGAAGACTTTGATGCGGATAAAACCGACCATTCCCAGTGTAG
>JBNKOV010000396.1:0-5463 GCA_050294955.1 Holophagae bacterium | reverse complement strand
ATGATCATTTCGCCCAACCAGTTCACCAACTTATCATGGTAGGCCGCCAGCCCAATCGCCTTGCCAGCCGGCGTCTCAAACAACGTGGAATGCAGCAACGCCTTGCTGGTGACCAGAATCATCACAGCCGCTATCAGGCTATCGTAGTAAATGGCCCCCGTTTCCGCCAGAAACAGGTAGAGCAGGCTGATGATGACAAAATTGATCCACACCACCAGATGGAAATTCAACTTCTTTATAATCTGGCCCTTCACCTCGGGATAGCGCGTGGCGATATTGTAGAAACCCATCCAGTAGGTTGCCGCGAGAAAGAACACCAGAATGCCAAGAGGGTACATGCCCACGCCGCGGTAGACCAGAGCCACCTTCATCTCCAATTTCTTGAGGAAGGGAACCGTTGCAACACCTTGGATCTTCTCGGGATGAGGGCCGCCCTTGTAAACCGAAGGCAACGCCTTGTTTTCATAGGACGCAAACCGCATGCCCGTAATGGGTTCATAACCCGTCTGATCCTGGTCCAGCAAGGCCGAAAACCGGTCGCGGAACCCCTGGCGAAGCGACACGTTGGGCTGATTGCCCAGGCTTTGCAGAATATTCAGGCACAGCCAGGTGGTGTCAAAGGCAAGCGCATCTTCATCTCCATTAAAAACAGCGGTTTTGGCAAGAGACGAGGCTTTGCTTTCCGGATTGGTCAGCGACACGTAATAAAATTCTGGAGGCTGTTCCTCTATGCTGGCGCCATCCAGCAAGGTAAATAGCAGCGGGGTGTAAGACGCCAGGCCATTGTTCATGGATTGAATGCTCTCATAAATGTCCAGGATCTCCTCTCTGGGACCGAACACGCCCAACGCCTCCGGCTTACGCTCCAAAATTTGTCGAAGCGCCTGCCTGGAATTCACCAACATCTCGTAGGGCAAAGCCACATACGCATCCTGCTGCGCCGGTCCCAGCTCGTTGTGAAAAGCCTGCTCTGCGGCGCGCCCAAAGCCATTGTCGGCGTATAACACGCCAATGCGGCGAATCCAATGACGGTTCAGGAAATCGTACATCACCTGAGCCCTTCGGCTCACTCCCACATTGGTGCGAAACAGCCAGCCATCGGGCTGGTTCTTGATCTCTGCGGCCACCAGCGAGGCCACCACCGGCGTTTCAAAGGCCTCGAGAAGACTACGGGCCTCCACCAGCCGCTGGTACACCCCGCTGTCGGTTGGTCCCAGAACCAGATCGGCCTTTTTCTCGCGAATGAGCGATTCCAGCGCGTCAAACCCCCGCTTCTCCGTATGGTAGGGCAATTTAATGAGCGTCACTGCCTTGCCAAAGGGATGATGGACCACCGCCTCCTCAACACCCTTCAAGTGGCTGACGCCGCTGGGCGTGTCTCTGTAAGCCACTGCAATGCGTATGGATTGTGGCGGCTCCTCCGCGCCGCGAGCCAAAGCCGCACAAAGGAACAGGGTGAACAGAATTCTAGTAAACAAGCAGGCACCTCTGGGGTCTTCCCATCAAGTGGAGGAATGGGGCAGGGAAAAAGCAACATACGGCAGGGTCGCACATCTCTTTTTCCATTTAATGAACGCCCCAAGATCTTAGCATAGGGTTCCTTATCCCTCAAAGCCGGCTTTATCGATTTGGCCAGATTTTACAAGATTAGGGGTTCACCTGGCTTCACAATTGGAGTTACAATGGCGTATGGTCCGACCCTACTTCTACTGGCCGATTTGCGCCCAGATGAGCAAAATACTGGGGATTTAAGGACTTTAACTGTCCTTCCAACGCCTCTCTTTCCGGAGCGTCCTCTCGAAGCAGGGCCAGGTTTCGCCGGTCCAACAGGCGAGTGATGGTCTGGTTGAAGGGCTGAGTTTCGCCAAACACCGAAGAATTCAGGATGCGGTCCACCGGCTGGTTGGCAAGCGGCTCGGTTTCCTCAACCACGGTGCAGTAGTGGTCCCGCTCTTTGCAAACAAAGAGTTTAGCGTCTGGAGCCGAGGCGAGGATCAGGGGCGCATGGGTGGCCGCTATGATCTGGAGATTGGGGAATAGCTCGAAGATCTGGTGAAACAGGTCTTTTTGGCATTTGGGGTGGAGTTGATCCTCGGCATGGTCCATGAGCAGGAACCCGGGGTTTTGGCCGAGTTGGTTGAGCGGCGCGTTTTTGAGGAGGTGGACGGCGAACATTTTCATGAGTGTTCCCACCAGGTTTTGAATGAGATAGAGCGCGCCCTGGCCCAGATTTGCCAGGTCGATCTTCTGACCGCGGCAGCGGATAACCGGTTTACAGGCCGCCCTGTTCACGTGGGCCAGCTCGCCCCGTCCCATCAGGCTGAAATGAATGATTTTCTCCAGGATGTCATACAGCCGGCCTCCCATATCCGATTCCGCCGTATCTCTACTGCCGCGAAGGTAGTCGATGTGGCAGATGAAGCGGGAGATGTCGCCGTAGGAGCGGAGACCCTGGAGCGCCATCTGCATAAAAGCTTTGGGGTTAAAAGGTTGTAGGGAATCGATTTGATAGGAATCCCTATCCTGACTCATCTGGCCATGGCGGGTCCAATAGTCGGCGATCCAGTTGGGACAGGGTCCGCCAGACGCCACCGCCTCGGGTGTTTTGAGCAGGGGATTGACGCCGGTCAAGGCCCCGTTAACGAACTCGCGGCCCTTCAGTTGGAGAAAGGCTGAGTTTCTTGGGTCGAAGAGGTAGAGATCCACGCTCCACTTTTCCGAACGCCTGAAATCTCGCTGGAGTTGCGCGAACCCTGGGCCGAAAACTCCGCGAATGGCGTCTAGAATGATGGTCTTTCCGGAACCATTCTCGCCGGTAATCAGCGTCACCCTGGGCCGACGCTCCGAAGGGTCGAGAAAGGAAAGATCTAAATCGACAAAGGGACCAAAGTTTCTAAGAGAAAGCCGTTTAACGTACATAACAATCACACCTCCGAACTTAAATAAAGTCTAATCACAAAAGTTCATAACATCCACAAAAAAATAAATTTAATTTCACTTTTAATTTTTTGACGCGAGCAGTAAGAAGAAGCTAAATAAAGCGCTGGAAGCAACTTGTAGAAACCAATTTTACAACTCAAAACTGCCAGGGAGTTTTGGCCATTTTCGGCCAGGGACTACTTTTGACAAAACTGCCAGGGACCGTGAATGGACGCGGATTTTAGAAACGAAAAGTGTAGAGAAACAATCGCTGAAATGTTAGACTATACTCGAAGGCCGCTCGCAGTGAAAATTACTATAGAAGGTGATTTTAATGGCCGACCCACTCAAACCCCCCACCGTTGATGATAAACTCATGTGGGACCTCTGGTCCTCCTACTACATCATGCCCACGCTCACCGCAGCGGATGAGTTGGGGCTATTCTCCACTCTTGAAAAACAACCCCTTTATATTGAGCAGGTCGCAGACGCACTGCGCCTGGCCAAGCGGCCCGTGGAGGGCATGCTCAGCGTCTTGACCGGCGCGGGTTTGCTGGTGCAGGCCGATGATCGGTTTGGGCTCAGCGAAACCGCGAGAACCTACCTGTTGCCCCAGAGTCCGTACTATTGGGGCGGGTTCTTCCGGCAGATCAGAGATTACCCTATCAGTCATGAGGCCATCCTAAAGGCGTTCAAAGAAGACAGCCCAACGGTTGCAGAGCAGGGCGTGTATGAAATGACGGCGGAAACCGAAAAACTGGCTGTGGGCTTCACGCACGCCATGCATGCGGTAACCCTGGGACCGGGCAGGGGCTCGGCCCTGAGGGGCGATTTCGACGGCGTGAGCCACCTCCTGGATGTGGGCGGCGGTTCCGGCAACTTCTGCATAAACCTGGCCATGGAGCATCCCCAGATTCGGTGTACCGTCATGGAGTTGCCGCCGGTATGCAAAGTGGTGGACCAGTATGTGGCGTCCTTCAAATTGCAGAAGCGCATCAAATCCAGGCCTTGCGACTTTTTCGAAAGCGCGTGGCCAACGGGACACGACGCCGTCTTTTTCGGAAATATATTTCATAATTGGGACCGGGAGCGCTGCCTGGTTTTAGGCAAAAAAGCGTTCGACAGCTTGCCCTCGGGCGGGCGAATCTACGTCCAGGAAATGTTATTGAATGACAGCGGAAGCGGGCCTTTAACCGTTGCCGCCAATACCATCGTCATGATTTTCAATCACGACGGAAAGCAGTTCCGGCCGGTGGAGTTAAAGACCCTGCTGGAGGCTTGCGGATTTCGCGATATTCGGATCACGCCAACCAGCGGATATTATTCACTGACCATGGGCGTGAAACCTTGAGACAACCCAATAGCCTTGTTTTCATAGAGATGTCGTCTTGAGAACTCGATGGTGCGAATATGAGCTTAAGAATATGGGAAAAACGGCTATAATAGAGACAGCAAGTCAAGCTGTATGCGGATGGTGGAATGACCAATATAGAAAAGCTTCCTTTTATCAAAGTCAAGGGGTCTGCGGAAGAAATCGGTTATGCCCAGGGCAAGCTCCTGGCTGATCGTGTGCGGGCCTGTTTCGATTTCTACACCAAATCACTCTTCCAAAAGCCCAAGTTCGACTTCGAGCATCACGGCAAGACCTTCCTGGACATTGTAGACCGATACGCTCCGGAATACGCTATAGAAATAGAGGCCCTGGCCAAGGGCGCGGGTATGAAACCGTGGCAGATCAGCGTGTTGAATGCAAGAACTGAAATTTTCCTACAGGCCAACGCAGAATTGATCGCCTGCGAATGCACCGCTCTTTATTTCGACGGACCCAGGTTATTGGGTCAGAATTGGGATTGGATGAAACCCTGCGAAGAGTTGGTGGTGGTCATGGAGATAGAGCGGGAAGACGGGCACCGAATCTTGCAGCTCACCGAGCCGGGAATCTTGGGAAAGATCGGCATGAACAGCGCCGGATTTGGCGTATGCCTCAACATCCTCATAGGGAACAAGGCCTTTTTTTCCATGCCCATCCATATCATGCTGAGAATGGTGTTGGACGCCGCCACCATAGAAGACGCCATCGCCCGCCTGAAAACCATGCCCATTGGCACTTACAGCCACATGTTATTGGGATCGGAAACGGGAAAGTGGGCCTCCTTGGAGTTCGCCGGCGATGAAATGCGAGAGGTGGATTATTACGGATTAACGCCCATCCACACCAACCACTACTTATCGGAGAACCGCGACGATGATCGAATAGAGATCATCATGGATTCCAAGACCAGAATGAAGCGCGCCCGGTCCCTTACCAAGAGCTTGGACGGCCATGACCTGGCCTCCATGAAAGAAGTGCTCCTCAATCATGCCGACGGAAACCAGGCCATCTGCAAAGACTGGATCCCCATCTGGCATCTGGAGCACGGCACCGTATGCAGTCTGGTCATGGACCTGCCAGAAAAAACATTGCACATAACCAAGGGAAACCCCCACCGTGCGGCCTTCACGGAATATCATCTAAAGTAGACCCAGCCTGATCGGACTGGGGAT